>QLUC01000161.1 GCA_018725275.1 Bacillota bacterium
AACCTTCAGCCATAGATCTTGCGATGAGGAGGGGCAGTGGTGTGCTGGTAAATCAACGGCTATTGATGAATTATAGGCTTGCGTTTAGTAGCCTCTTTCTCGGGGTTTTGGCGGCGTTTATGGTGTGGTCATTTCAGTGGGCACTGGAATCCCGGAAGGCAGTAACCTTAGATATGCCGGGTGATGTCACCGTGCTTAGGGTGTCCGAGGGCCCGATTGTTAGAGCGGATGATGCAGCGTCAGCTCAAGAGGAGCTAAAAGCATATATTTACGACCGGTCGCTGTCATTGATCATTTCTTCTTACGGAGATGGCCGCCCTGAGATGCTCGTTTACGACCCGCATGGCGTGCTTTCATGGTTTCCCCGAGCCAGCTCCGAGAATCTTCAATCTGCGAGCAGTGCTGTTTACCTTTTTAAAGGAACGTTCTCGGAGCGCCGATGGTCAGAATCCGGTACGACCCCCCTTCTACCAAAGGGGGTCGTGCCGGAAGGGGTTATTGCCGCACCACGCGGTGCTGGCAACCACCAGTACGCAAGGCGCATCACTTGGGACCCACTGCTGTCCGGAATTTATACGATCAACACGAATGACCCGACTCAAGTGCGACATATCCTTGATCTTTTACATCGAATGGGACTTACCGAACGGGGGTTGCAAACGCTTCCGCTGGTTATGTACTTGACGCTTAACCCGCTATTTATTGTCACTGTTCTCTTTCTGGTGCTGGGTTACGTCTGTGCTGTGCTGTACTGGGCGCTCTACCTGCGTGGACGTGCTCATGAGTTCGGCGTTCGGAGTCGCTGCGGCGCACGACCCGCAGAACTTATCTGGGAGAATGTGGTGGGTGGGCTACCTGGCTTGGTGACGGGCAGCGTAGCTGGTGTGATCCTCTCGGGTCTTCTGGTTGCGGCTATCGGTCACGTCCCGCTCACGCCAAGCAACTTTCAAACACTTGCTGACTCCGTGATCGTCGCAGTCGTCGCTGCCACAATAGCGTGGTCAACGGTTCTTTATATTGTCGTTAGATCACGTTACGAGGTGAACCTTAATGGGTGAAGTATGGAAAGGATTTGTCATAGCGCTCCGGCGTTGGCCCACGATGCTTGCGCTCACTGGAATGACTGCTGCTGCTTGCGTGGTCCTGTCCCTTGCCCTGGGTGATGTGCTGTCACAGCTAGTCGTGCTCAGAGGAAGCAAACAGCTCCGTGAACGTCATGCAGTAATCTTTACACCTTATTATCCGAGGGGAACACATAGCACAGTAGGTGAGGATACCGTTCAGCTCTTGAAGGGTATGATCGATCGGCAGGAGGCT
Source organism: Bacillota bacterium (assembly GCA_018725275.1). Lineage (GTDB taxonomy): Bacteria > Bacillota > UBA994 > UBA994 > UBA994 > BS524. The sequence goes on from QLUC01000161.1 coordinate 1,318, forward strand.
TACACCGCAATTATACACAACATGGCTATCGACGATCCAAATTTTGCCGGCGGGCATTCCACCCTGGTTCTGTTTGGAGACGTTCTTCCAGACTTGTTCCCGGATCTCCAGCTGAGTTACCCCGCGCCGAGTGCGGCACGCGGCGCGCAATTGGCAGGCCAGGACATCACTTCGGTAGGTATCGCAGGAGAAGACATCTCCGTGATGAAAACATTACCGGTGGGGGCCACCTTTTTTGATGTAGCTGCTGCTGGCTTACCTCTGGATAACCGCATCGTCATCCTCGCGCCAACGAGAGCGCTTCCCTTACTCCATCCTATTGAGCGAGAGGAAGCGTTGTTTCGTGCGGTCATGTTTGCCCCAGCCGACGAAGTGGTGGACGCGTATGTGTACGGGGCCGCGCAGGGGGGGCTATTTCTGGTGCCGCATGACGTGTCCATCGATCAGCCCCAAAGATTCCGCGAAATGATGATGGCTTCCGCTATGTATATCGTTGGCATGCTGGGATTTCTCACGTTGGTCCTCGCTGCTTTCGTGTCATCTGCTCGTTTGACGATGCGTCAAGAGAGCCGAACGTTCAAAATTCGGGAAATGTGCGGTGCCACGCCAATGCATATCAGCCTCCAGATCGGTGGTTTCTTTGCCGCCGTGGTTCTAGTGCTGCCGTTTGCCTTGCTCTCTCTCCTTGTGCTGATTGGCGGGCCGTTTGCGGCTGGAGCGCTTTGGGTCATGTTGGCGGTTGTTATCACTTTTATTTTTTTGTGGTTCACGTCCGTATGTGAAGTACGTGTTCAAGATCAAATAAGATAGGAAGGTGAGCATGAAAGAAGTCCTTACGGCTTGCAACGTGTCAAAGGTTTACGGGAGTGGCCGCACTCAGGTCGTAGCCGTGCGCAACGTTTCCCTGAGTATCGCCGCAGGCGAGGCCGTCGCCCTGATGGGGCCTTCAGGTAGCGGAAAATCGACATTATTGAGAGTGTTGGGTTTGATCAGCCAGCCGACTGAGGGCGACGTGCTCATCCAGGGAGCAGCAGTGGGAAGCGATGAGCGCCGCCGTGCCCAAATGCGTAATAAATTTTTTGGGTTTGTGCATCAGGACTTCGCAATAATTGAGAACGAGACCGTCGAACGAAATGTTATGATTCCGCTCGAGTATGCGAATCCCAGGCCTGGTTGGCAGGAGCGTCGCTCGAGAACTCGGATGGTGCTAGAGCAGGTCAACCTTGGGTGGGCACTGAAGAAGAATGCATCGCAACTGTCGGCGGGTGAGCGACAGCGTGTTGCCATCGCTCGGGCGTTGGTGAATAATCCTGTAGTCATGCTCGCCGATGAGCCGACAGCGGCCCTCGACGGATTAGCTGCCCAAGAGGTTATTACTCTGATTCTTTCAATCAAGGAGCGGGGAGCATCGGTGCTTCTAGCGACACACGATGATCGGGTGGCAAAGCGCTGTGAACGTATCGTGCATATAGAAAGATAGGAACTTTGAACCATTGAGCCTTCCCCATTAAAATAGACACATTA
>QLUC01000162.1 GCA_018725275.1 Bacillota bacterium
GCCCTCGGTGACACCTTACCACTACAACAACTGGCGCAGGCCATTGAGCAGGCCTTCAACCAAGCGCAAGAAGCCGCCCGCACCGGCAACTGGGCCGGCTACGGGCAGCATCTGCAGGAATTAGAGAGATTGATTGGGGAACTTAGCCGCCTGCGGCCCTGACGGCAGAACGCAGCTTCATGGTCGTAGCCTCCAAGGTAATGCGAAACAAGCTCCCCCGACCCGGCTCACTTTCCACTTCCACCCGTCCACCCATGCTCAGAACCAGCTCTTGTACAATGGCTAGGCCAATGCCTGACCCGCCGGTGCCCCGCGTCCGCGACTGGTCTGCCCGGTAAAAACGCTCAAATATATGGGGCAGATGCTCCGCCTCCATCCCTAAGCCATTGTCGCGAACCAAGAAGCCGGCTTCCTCCCCGGTGGCAAAGGTCAAAAGCTCTACCTTGCCGCCCTCGGCCGTGTACTTATGGGCATTGCTCAAGAGGTTTCGTAGCACCTTTAGCAGCATTGCCTCGTCCGCCGCCACCACCACCGGCACCTCCCCCAGAGCGAAAGCGAGCTCAATCCCCTTTTGCGCAAAGAGCGGCCTTGCCAACGCTGCTTCCCGCGTCAAAAAACCATTTAGCTCGATGGCCTGTAGTTCCACTCTTTTGCCCGTCGGCTCTGCCCCGCTTAGCTCCTGCAGGTCATCGACCAATCTGGCCAAGCGATCAGATTCTTCTAGCACCGCGGCGAGGTTTCGCCCATCCATGGGCAACACCCCGTCCCTAAAGGCCTCAAGATAGCTTTGAATGGTGGCCAGCGGCGTTCTCAGTTCATGAGAAATATCGCTGGTTAGCTTTTTGCGCAGCCTGTCCTGCTCGGACAATCGCCCGGCCAGGCGGTCCATGGTTAACCCTAGCAGGGCCAGCTCGTCGTCACCCTCTACCGCCATGTCGGCATGCACCTCGCCCTGCCCCAGCTTCTCGGCCGCCCTAGTCAGTCTCTCTAAGCGGACGGTCATGCGCCGGGCCAAGGCACTCCCCGCAAAGATGGCCACCACCACCGTCACCAGGCCGGTACCGGCCGCCGTCAACAAGACCCCCCGACGAAAGACCAAAGCCTCCGGGCTCCACAGACCCCACTGTCCTAGGCGCGTAATTTCCACTGTACCCACTTTTTTGTCGGCGACCTCTAGGGCATAAGTCTGCACCAGGCCTCTTTGCTCCTGCGCTAGCTGCCAGCGCCGGCCGTGCCTGCCCATCATCATGCGGGGCAGCGAGTCTATGACCAGCACGCCGCCCTGGTCATAGAGGCGAATCTGCGTGCCAGAGGTCATGCCCATCTGCATCACTTGGTGGCGCACATCGGACCAGGCATCTTCTTCACTATAGAGCTCCACGAGCGCCTCTAAAATTTTTTGGTTTTGTTCTACTTCCACACTACTCAAGTAGCGGCGAAAATTCCACTCCCAAGCCACATTGGCCATAAGCCCAGCCAACACAATTCCACCCACCGCCACCGCTACAATCGTAAGCGTAATTTTTTGGGCAATGCTGCCTTTCATCTGTTTTTCTCCCCAAACTTATAGCCCACACCATAGACAGTCTTGATAAATAGCGGCTGTTCTGTCCTGTCTTCAAGTTTCTGGCGCAGATTCTTAATGTGGCTGTCCACCGTGCGATCAAACCCGGTCGCAATCTCGCCCTGGGCCACCTCCAAGAGCTCGCCGCGGCTAAACACCCGCCCGGGTGACCGCGCCATCACCAGCAGCAGCCTATACTCGCTGGCGGTAAGTAACAAGACCCTCTCATCCAAAGTAACCTCGTGGCGGAGGATATCAATCACCAGTCGCCCATTGGCAAGTTTAAGCACCTCGCCCGGCGCACGACCATTCTGGTGCTGGTAGCGGCGGAGAACCGCCTCTACTCGGGCCACCAACTCCCGCGGACTAAAAGGCTTGACCAGATAATCATCTGCGCCTAGACCAAGTCCCAAAATCCTTTCTTCCTCACTGCCCTTGGCGGTGAGCATGATGATGGGGAGCATGATGCCCTGCTGGCGCAAGCGTTTGACGATCTCCTCCCCGGGGAGCAAGGGTAGCATCAAGTCAAGCACCACGAGCGCAAAGCCGCCCCATGCCGCTAGGCGCAGAGCCTCCTGGCCATCGTGGGCCACCGTCACCGAGTAGCCCTCTCTCTCCAAGTAAGCAGCGACTACTCGGGTAATTTTCTCCTCATCGTCCACCACCAAGATCTTCGCCACGCCAACCACCCCCCTGCTCAATCTCTGCCTTCATTATATACCAAGGATATCAAAGCTAAAAAAGAAAAGCCGGGGCTTGTGCCCCGGTCTCGACTATCGCCCTTGACGGCACTGGCCGCCGCGACCGACGCCATTGCCCATCATGAAGCCCCGCCCCATGGTGAAGTCCCCGGCGGCAAAAGCCTCCTGCCTGCTCTCCCAGCGCTCCACCATGCGCTCACGCCTAATCTTGGCATCATCCGCGGTAATCAGCCCGGCCTCAACCTGCTTGTCTAGAATCTGCAGTCTGAGCTCATGCATCTGTCCATACATCGCCCTAAGCGCCTGTTGACTGTCAGTCAGTGCCAGTGCGCTGGGCACGGCCAGTGCCAGAGCCAAAATAGCAGCCATAGCGACGAAAACCCATTTCCTCATTGTTAATTCCTCCTCCGTTTGTGGTCTGCCTTCATTTTACCGCGCGACTGTGCAGTTATGATGAAGACAAGATGGAGAAGTGGTGGAGATTCGCCCCCCTTATTGACGGCGAAACAAATAACGCTTCATTT
>QLUC01000163.1 GCA_018725275.1 Bacillota bacterium
TCGCCGGCAAGATAGATTTAATCTACATTGACCCACCCTTTGCCACCGGCGCCGACTTCAACTTCACCGCTCAGATTGGTGAAGGAGACCTGGAAGTCTTCAAAGAACAGTCCATCATCGAGGAGAAGGCGTATCGGGATACCTGGGGACGGGGAATAGATTCCTACCTCCAGATGATATATGACTGCTTGGTGCTGATGAAGGAATTATTGGCGGACAATGGAAGTATCTATGTGCATTGTGATTGGAGGGTGAATAGCTACGTTCGGCTGATTTGTGACGAAGTTTTTGGAAAAAAACGATTTTTGAATCATTTGATATGGGGGTATAAGACAGGAGGTATTCCAGAGAAATTAGGCTTCTCAAAAAAACATGACGACGTTCTTGTATACACAGCAGGAGAAGAGGCTCTATTTAATCAATTGACGCAAAAGTCGTATGTGCCAACTTTGCCCGAACCTCACACTGAATCTGGGAAGCGGCTTGGCGTCCATCGTGATACGACTTGTCAGTTATGTGGTGTCGGACGCCCTGGACAGAAGTATCGCAATGTGATTATGCGGGATGTATGGGACGATATTCAGTCGATATTTCGCAACGATGAGCAAGGAACCGGGTACGCCACCCAAAAACCCGAAGCTCTTTTAGAGCGCATCATCAAAGCCTCCTCCAACGAAGGTGATCTTGTGGCTGATTTCTTCTGCGGCTCTGGCACCACGCTGGCGGTGGCAGAGAAGCTGGGGCGGCGCTGGATTGGCTGCGACCTTTCCCGCTTCGCCATCCACGTTACCCGCAAGCGCCTGCTCGGCATTGAGAATTGCAAGCCTTTCGAGGTGCTCAACCTGGGCAAGTATGAGCGCAAGTATTGGCAGGGGATAACCTTTGGCAGCAAGAAGCAGGACCAGCAACTAGCTATCTTTGAATACCTGGCTTTTATCCTCCGGCTCTATGGGGCTCAACCGTTGACCGGGATGGAGCACCTGCATGGCAAGAAGGGAAACGCTGTGATTCACGTGGGAGCGGTGGATGCCCCGGTGACCATTGATGAGATAAACGCTTGCCTGGATGAGTGCCTGGCTATCAAGCAGAAGGAACTCCATGTTCTCGGCTGGGAGTGGGAGATGGGTTTATACGATATCATCACCGATGTCGCTAAGGGTCGAGGCATAAAGCTGGTGCTCCGCACTATCCCCCGTGAGGTGATGGAGCAGCAAGCCGCGGGTAAGGGAGATATCAGTTTCTTTGAGCTGGCTTACCTGGAGGTGGACATCCAGCAACAAAAGCGTAGTCAAGTGTGCGTTGTGCTCAAAGACTTTGTCATTCCTAACACCGAACTTATCCGTGAAGAGGTGCGAGCGAAGGTCAAGAAGTGGTCGGATTATATTGACTACTGGGCGGTGGATTGGGACTTCCAGAACGATACCTTCGTGAATGGCTGGGTTGCCTACCGTACCCGCAGGGAGCGGACGTTAGCCCTCGAGTCCGACCCGCATACTTATGCGAGGCCAGGGAGGTATACCGTTATGGTCAAGGTGGTGGACATCTTTGGCATTGATACCTCCCAGGCATTCGAAGTGGAGGTGAGGTAGAATGGCGAAAGCAGTGATATCGTATGACAAAGAGCTACCTGAGATACCCGACCGGCTGGCTCATCTGAAGCCAGATGCATACCTCTTCAAGAAGACTGCCGAGGAGTACGAAGTAATCGAGGGGCGCCGCCCCACCAAGATGCTCCTGGTAAACTGTCTCAGGGGAGAGGTGGATCGGTGGCGTGACGACGGCTACCCTGGTGCTTCCCACATGACGCAGCACCTCTTCCAATTCTGGTTCGAGGAGGATCACCTGGTAAACGGCGAGCCCTTCCACTACTACTTCGGTCAGCGAGAAGCGGTGGAGACGCTGGTCTACTTGGTGGAGGTGAGGGGCATCCGAGACTCGAAGCCTCTTATTGACACCTTCGCCGAGGTCTTCCGTAAGGACCTGTTCACTTATAGTGTAGAGCACCAGACTACCATGGACGGCAGACGCCAGATTCGGCGCTACTTCCCCGAGCTCGACGCCGATGGTCTCCAGGATCTCCCTCCCGAGAATCTACAAAGGTATGCTTTTAAGATGGCTACCGGTTCGGGCAAGACCGTGGTTATGGCTATGATTATCGTCTGGTCCTACTTCCACCGCAAGATGGTGTCCGGCTCCGACCTGTCAACCAACTTCCTCATCGTCGCCCCGAATGTGATTGTCTACCAGCGCCTGGAGAAGGACTTCGCCAATAACAGCATCTTCTATGAGCTGCCGCTAGTCCCGCCGGGGTGGCAATGGAACATAAAGCCGATTCTACGGGGCGAGAGCACTGAACCGGAGTCTGGCGGGAACCTCTTTCTCACTAACATTCAGCAAATTTATGAATTCCGGGACGAGGATTGGACACCGATCAACGCTGTGGATGCCATCCTCGGCCGTAAGCCGGTGAAAGACCTTGCCTCCCACCAGCGCTCAGCGCTGGAACGCCTGAAGAGACTCCACGACTTAGTGGTGCTCAATGACGAAGCCCATCATGTCCATGATGAAGACCTAGCCTGGCACAAGACGCTGATGGCTCTTCACCAAAGCATGCCGGGCGGACTCTCCTTGTGGCTGGACTTCTCAGCCACGCCTAAGGATCAGAATGGTACTTACTATCCCTGGATCATCTGCGATTATCCCCTAGCCCAGGCGGTTGAAGACCGCATCGTCAAGGCACCGCTCATCGTCCATCAGGTTCAGCGCTCCGACCCTGATAAGATC
>QLUC01000164.1 GCA_018725275.1 Bacillota bacterium
GTCGAATTGGACCCACTTGGTACTATGTGTTAGCGGCTCTAAAGTCAGACCCTGCGGCAACGTACGGCTAAACTCGGTTAATTCTGTTGTCCCATCTAAGACTCGAATTAAGGCCGGCACCGAGCTAATATACTCAATGCGATGCGACCTGCCGGTCGTGACTGCCCGTTGGCGTACCGCTTGGGCATCAACTAAGTAGCGATTGGCGGCAGCATCCAAGGTATAGGAGATGATGAGGTGGCTCAAGCGGGGCAGTGCTATGGCTCCTAGGAGTAGCACAATGGCCAGGACAGCCAGAAGCTCGATTAATGTAAACCCGCGGTTAACGCGGCTGGACAAAAGCTGCCCCCCCCTTCTTATGGACCGGTAGCAAAGGGGGATTGGCGCGGCGGCGCCACTAGCCCCGGGCGTTCCGGTATGACCGCACTGCTGAGGCGCAAGTTGAGGTCGCCGGCGACGGCCTCACCATCGCTTTGGAGACTGACCTGCATAATGGCGAGCAATGGAGCTTCGGCCTCGATGACTTGAAGAAATCTATATACCCCAGCGTAGGTGCCGAAAAAACTAAGATTGACCATCCCTCCCTCCGTGGCATGGAGATTTTGTAGCCCCAGAGTGCGCAGTTGGATGCCCTGGTCCAAAGCGTGTTGTTCCATACTCACCAAGAATTGCGGCAAAGATAGCGGGCCGGACTTAACAAGGAGCAATTCCGCCGTGGTCTTCAAGGCGGCAACCTCCGCGCGGAGAACCGGCTCTTCTGTTTCGAGCCTTTCCAGGCGTCTCAACTCTTGCTCCAGGGTAGCGATGCTCGCACTTAGTCGTGTCTGCCGAGCCTGTAGGGGTTGTAAAATAAAAAAGTAGTAACCCAAAAGAATTAAAATAGCAAAAAGAATTGCCAATAATCCTATCTCACGCGTGGCCAGGCGAACCTTAATCATCTTCCACCTCCAACCAACTTGACCGAGGCCGCAAAGCGGTACCCCCTCTGCTCCGCAGAAAGGCTGGTGATGACGGGGTCTTGGTACAAAGTCGAGGTTTGCAAAAGTTGCAAGAGCAAGGATGCCTCAGACAAGCTACCCACGGTGCCGCTAAAATGCAACTGCTCCGCTTCCATACTAAGAGAAGTCAAGGCCGTCCTTGGCGGGAGCAATCGCAACAACTCCGCCAAGTGCTTGGTCGGTGCAAAGGGGGCCGCCATAGCCCGGGCTTCCTCCAGGGTGGCGATTTGCCGCTTTAGGTTGTCTCTCTCGGCCTGCAATGCGTCAAGCGGCGGCAAGCCAATCAGGCGACCACGGAGCGCCTCTTCGCTGACCGCCTGACGACTTACCTCCAGGTAGAGGCTGTAGGTCAGGTACATGGGCACCAACATAAGCAGCACCCCTGCGGCGATCAAGAAAGACAGGCGCTGGCCCTTGCCGCCCCCCCGCCTCATACTTACCGGCAACAGGTTTATTTTCATGGGCGAGACACCTCCCCCAGTACCAAGCCCAAGGCCACAGCCAGAGCGGGGCCGATGGCGTCCGCCTCTTCCTTGGGCAGAGGATGGGCGATTACCCGCAAGGGGTTACAAAGCTCGACCACAAAATTATCGGTGATGCTCCTTTGGCTTTCATACAGGTAGTTCTCGAGTTGGGGTAACAAACCGGCCACCGTACAGCCGCCGCCCATGACGATAACTTTTTCTAAGCCCAACTCCCGGTTTTCGGCAAAATAATAGTCCAAGGTCTTGTTAATTTCACTAAAGAGCCTGTCGCGCAGGGGTATGACGGCGGGGGCAATGTCGCTGTCTAGCCTCCAGCCGCTCTCCATCTTGGCCGATTCCGCACTAGTCCAATCGCAATCCGCTAAGTTCATGATGGCGCGCGTAAAGTCGTTGCCACCGATGTTGACAATGCGGGCCGAGGCCAGCAAACCTTTAATAAAAAGGCTGATATTCGTTGTGCCGGCCCCAAAATCTATCACCGCGACCGCCTGCTCTGCGGCCTCCGCCTGGCGGCACAGCTTGACCGCCCGCAAGGCGGCCAGGGGTTCGATATCCACGCCCTGCACCAAGAGGCCGGTCCGACGCAAGTTGTCGACTAAGACCAGCACCGGCTCGCGCTGCATGGCCACGAGCAAAACCTTGGACGGTTTCCCTCGTCCCCCGGATATTACCTGATAATCGGTCAGCATATCGGCCAACCTCAGCTGAAAATACTGTTCAAACTGCCAAGCGATGGCGGCACGAAGTTCTTTTGGTGGCATGGGGGGAAGCTCAATTTGCCGCAGCAACAAGTTTTGCCCGGTGAGAACGGTGATGGCCCGGCGAGTCTTGAACCGGCCCATTTTTTGCGCGGCACGGAGGGCCTGTTGCAGTTTCGCGTCGTCTTTCACCACACCATTTTCCACCGTTCCCGGGGGGGTAGCCACCACCGCATAGCGGAGCAATTTCGGTTTCCTGCCCAAGCTAACCTCGACCATCTTTATTTGGGCATTGCCCACGTCAACGCCCAGCGCTCTCTTGGGCTTGAGCAGCGAGTAGGCATAAAGCAAGGCGAGGACCATCAAGCCCCCCGCTATTGCAAACCAAACAATATTATCCGGCATCAATTCGCGCACACCAACCATCCTTCACCGTCTGATGGGGTTAACGACCGCTCCAAGAACCCACTTGTACCCCCGTAGCCGCGCCCAGAAGGCCCAGATCACGCGCAAGGGGCAGGAACGAATCAAGGGTGCTCTGGTCAGTGCTCTGGCCTTGTTCAACCCTAGTACTATCACTGACATTCATACTCCTCGCCAC
>QLUC01000165.1 GCA_018725275.1 Bacillota bacterium
CGAACGGACGACTGACAAATACTCGGGCATTCCCACTCACAACGAAATCGCGCACCCGCAATATGCGGTCGGTATTGTCCAGATTGATAGTCAGAATGCTGCTGCCTCTGACTTCTAGGGTATTATACTGACCATCCGCTCGAACCACTGCGGTTGAACTGTCGGTAACGAGCAAGTTGCCCCGTCCGGGCAGGCCCGCCGGCAAAGCGGGGAATGTCGGCATGAGGGCCGCCGGTTGAGCCGGTACTTGGGTGATGGTGCCGGTTATAAATTGCCCCTGTCCACCCCAGGTAGGGAAACGGACGCCGGTCAGGGGATGGGGGCTTGGCACCTGCACGTTGCCTGTGATTTTTGCCGAACCATCGATATCGACCGTGTGGGCGAGGACATTGCTAAAAATGCTCGAACTGCCGGTAAGCCTAAGTCCTCCGTAGAGGTATACCCCATGCATAAGCATTGCTTCTTGGGCAGAAGTAAAACCTGTCGTCCCCCCGAGGGTGACGGATGTGCCCACCAGACTGGCGGCGGCATTTTGCAATGACCTAGACTCCACCCTCCACCCGTCCTGGGTGCGCACCAAAGTGACCAAGAGTTCCCCTACATCGGCCATAGCTGTGCCGGTGCCGCCGAAGCCGGGGCTTGTATAAATCACGTGTTCGCTTCCGCTAGGCAGATGATTGGGGAGTGTCGCTTGGTTGTCGCGGATATATTTCAGCCCATAGTTAACCCCCGCCTCCGCCGCGAAGAAAGACTGGATGCTGTTACTGTGGTTGACGGCCGCCCTCTGCTCGACCATGGCCGAGTGCACCACACTGCCCCCGAGCATGGCTAAAATAGCCACCGCGACTAAGATGTAGACTAAGACGCTCCCCGCCTGTCTCACGTCAAACCCCCCTAATTTCGTCTGGTGACGCGCGTGGTCATGGTGAGCGGCATACCGGTGCCGACCATGCCTTGTACCTGCGTAACACTTGTAATTGTTATGCTGATTGTACCTGCTTGTTCAGAAAACAGCAAGCTGGCGACATGGCCGGCAAGCGGAGACGGCAGCTCACTGCCACGAAGACGCATAATGTCATTGCCCAGAAGATAAACTTGATGCGCAACGCCAACTGTTGTATAGCTAATGGCTGTGGGGCTAATTATGGTGATGGCTGTCGCCGTGCGAAGTTCCCTAGCCATATAGTCAAGGGCAAAACGCAATTCAGCCTGCACCATGGAGCCCGTATGGCGCGCCTGGTAGCTACGCACCCCGGCCCCAAACATGGTGCCCACCGCGCCTAGCACCAACACGGCTATCGCCAGTCCCACCACCAGTTCAATAAGGGTCATGCCGGCTTGCTTATTCAATAAGGGTCACCACCCTGTACTGCCGTGCCCCCTGCCCATCCGTCCAGTGAATGACGACGGTAACACGAATAAGCCCCGTCCCGTGGCTATCAATATGCCGTGTAAACGCAAACTGTGTGTTGGGGATGTTTACGGGAAGGGTTCTCTCAAAACTAGCCTTGAGGGCGGAAAGTGTGCTCCCACTCGCCGCTACCACGTCTTCAACGAGGGCTTGTCCGTGAAAGGCCGCTTGAGAAGTAATTTGGGCAAAGTGAGCACTGCGCAGGGCGGCCGTAAACATCCCCATCAGGGGCAAGACGACCAGAGCCAAAATGGCGACCGCCGCAAGTATTTCGATGAGTGAGTAGCCTTCTTGGCGCGCACACTGCACAGCAACACCTCCTAGAACCCCGAGATTTGCAAATACCAACGGATGATGTCGCCGCCCCAGACCATGGCTAGGTAGGCACCGAGGGCGAGGAAGGGACCAAAAGGCAAAGCTGACTTTCCTTTCTTCAGGCGCAAAAGGATGAGGGTCAGACCCACCGCCGCCCCCAACACAAATGCCAAAAACAAGCTGAGCAAGGTGAGGGATAAACCAAGGTAGAGGCCGATAAGCCCCACCAGTTTGACATCGCCAAAGCCCATACCCCCCCGCGCGAGCACAAAAATGGCCAGCATCAACGCAAAGGCCAAAGCACTGCCCGCGAGGGCATCAGACCAGGCAATAAAGGGCGACAAAAGCTGCAACACCAACCAAACCCCCACTCCGGCCAGCAGTAGCTGGTCGGGGATTAACATATGGTCGATGTCGATAAAACTTATGACGATGAGGAGCGAGGCAAAAACCAAGTACGCATAGGTTGACGGAGAACCACCCTGCAGGTACCAAATGAGGCTGAGGAGCACCGCCGTGAGTAGCTCCACCAAGGGATAGCGGAGCGAAATCAGCACCCCACAGTGACGACAGCGGCCCTTTTGCCATACATAAGAGAAAAAGGGAATTAACTCCTTAGGCGAGAGCCTTACCCCGCAGCTGACGCAGTGCGAAGGAGGGAAGACAATGCTCTGCCCGCGCGGCAAGCGATGAATGACCACGTTGAAGAAAGAGCCGACTAAAAGCCAAAGGATGGTAGCGATGGCGCACACTCCCAACTGAACTAGAGGTTAGAGGTTAGAGGTTAGAACGAGGATGGGTTTATGAGGGAAAGAGGCCCGAGGGGTGCTCGGGCCTTGGGAAGTTAGCTTGCTTAGGGGGTGGCGGGGGGGACGTGCACGACGGTGGCAGTAGCTCTTGCTGCGGTCCCAGCAAATTGTATTTGATAGGTGCCCCCGGCGGGTGGAGTGGGGATACTCGCGATGAAATTAGGCACAAGCCCTGTTGCTGCCGGTGCAATGGGAAAATTAATTGGTAGAGCTGGTGGAACTGCTATAGCAGGTGTGCCGGTG
>QLUC01000166.1 GCA_018725275.1 Bacillota bacterium
TGTTCCCGGAAGAGAGGAGTGCGGCTGAAGGAAGGAACGGAAGGAACCGTCCCCTGTGTTCGAAAAATATGTTGCTAATAATAGTTGTATAGTCTGCCTTTAAGTATTATTATGGTGGTAGGAGGTGCAGTTAAAATGACAATACCAAAACGTGAAGCTATTAAGTGCGTCGGTTGTGGTCTGGTTAAAGAAATGGACGACGGTTTCGCCGCGAGCATGGCCCCTTCCGCCGAGATAAGCACAGAACTATGGGCCATACAGCAAGTGCAATCCATGCCCCTAGCGGTTGATGGTGACGAAAAAACGCCCGCCGTAACGACGGCTAAGACCATCCCCCAGAGTGATTCTGGTCTAGAAGCTGCAGTGCGTGGCGATGAGTGCACCGAGTGCCATGGGGTACAGTGGTACCGCGTCGGGGATGAGTTTGGCATCGCCGTGCGCGACGACAAATTCCGTCCCCATAGGTAGACAAAGCGTGCTAAAAGCAGTGTTACATGGAAAAGGGGTTGCTCACTAATTAGTGGGCAACCCCTTTTTTTTGTGCACAACCCTATCTGCGTCGACGGATGCGGCGCACGAGCACTACCCCGCCCGCCACCACACCGACGACGAGCAGTACGGGGTAGACTATGAGCGGAATGGTCTGAACCTCGACAATGCGTCCGGCGGTAGTCTGGTAGAACTCGGGCATTGTGCCTAAGGTAGCGGCAAACTCCACTACGGTCTGCCAGACTTTAAGCTCCTGCCCATCGCGGCGGACGATGGCCTCGTCAATATGCCCAATTTCTTGACCGTCCTCATTTTTGAGCACAAGTCCGAGCATGGGCAGGCGCTCCCTGACCATGGGCAAAAATTTCGCCAAGTAATAGTCGGTGACCACATGGTAGAGTGTGGTGTCACCCCTAGGGAGAGGGACAAGGGTGACCGGACCGGCCATTTCGTCACCGACAACACGGTAAGCGCGCAAGACTGCCCGCGTCGATGGAATGGGGATGTTGGCAAAAGGGACGCGGGCGACAATGGCCCGCTCTGGGTCATATGTATAGCGTAAGCCGGACACCTGCAAAAAGTAAGAGTCGCCCATGAGCTGTGACAAGAGCGCGCCCACCTCGAGAATGCGGCGCACTTCCTCCCCTGTCAAGTAAACCGAGACCAGCGGGTACCCGGGCCCCATATCAGGCCCGGAGCCAAGACCGATGAGGCTCACTAGGTCATACCAGCTGACATTGCCTTTAACTGCAGTCGAACTCGCGGGGACGATGCTACCGCGAATATTGCCGTTGGCCTGAATGGCGAAATCCACGGGTCTTCCGGTAGCTTCTGCGCCAATGGCGCGCATGGCATCGGTGACAAAGTTGCCAAAGGGGGATTCGCGCATCCTTGGGCCATCAGTGACCTTGAAATCGCTGACGATGACCGTCTGGGCAATGTCGGTAAAGCGCCCTCCGGAGAGAGCCGCTACGTAATCATTTAACTCTGCTTGGTAGTTGCCCACCTTGGCAGCAAACAAAGGATCCTCTGGCACACGATCGTCAAGAGGAACCAAAAATGGCTGGGCCGCCTGATTGCGCACCGCTACCTTGCCGGTAGCACGATCAAAGCTGAGCTCTAAAACCCCGGCGTACTGCAGGTAGGCCCCAGACTGGACAATGATGGTCTCCCCAACTAGTTGCGGGGCACTTAAAGCCGTGTGGCTGTGGGCGCTGATGATAACATGGATGCCTGCAACGGCCTTCGCTAAGGCGCGGTCTTCTTCTACGCCGGCGTGATTGACGGCGATGATGACATTGGCCCCTTGCTGTCTAAGTTCCGCCACCGCAGCGCGGGCTGTTTCGACAGGGTCAGCAAAAGTGACAGGAACTGCCAGAGGGGCAACATCTGCCGCGCCTTCGCCCATCACGCTAAAGAACCCTAGACGCACACCGGGAGCGATTTCTTTGATGGTAGTACGTTCTATGCCGGCCTTGCCGAGCGCATGCTCGGTTGGGATTTGGGCGTTGGTTGCCACCGGTCCTTAGTCAAATTCATGATTGCCGATGGCCACGATGTCATAGCCAAGGGCTGCCATGAGCCCCATCTCGGGGGCCTTGCCGATGAGCGATAGCCAGGCGAAAGGCGAGCCCCCGAGAAAATCGCCCGCCGAAATGAGCAGCACCGGTTCGTTTTGGACTGCCTTGCGCTGACGAATGTCGGCGACCAACGAAGCTAAACGGGCAAAACCCCCCACAGAATCGTCTTGCTCACTAGGGCGCACTTCACTAAGCGGATTCGGCAGGAGAAATGAATGCTCGTCGTTGGTATGGATGATGGTAAATTCCTGTAGGCCAGCGACGGGTGCCGCGGCAGTTGGCCAAGAACCGCCGACGACCGCGAACATTAAAATTAGAAGCATTGCGAGCGCTACACGAGGTTTAAGCAAGAACATCCCCCCTTATACATACTGGGGGGATGTATTCTCTGCCACGCACTGATTTCCTGCCTGGACCTGCCCACCGCCTGAAACTGCCTGAGTCGGCTACCGGCTAGACATAACGCAAGGCATCAATGGGGTTAAGGCGGCTGGCCTTCTGGGCAGGCACCAGACCAAAGATGAGCCCCACGGCCACAGAAAACCCAACGGCGAGGAAGATTGGGAAAAGCGTGACGGCTTCGATGAGGAACTGCACCATAATCACCCGCGGCTCGACCCCAAGCGCTTTACGGAGGCCAATCTCGTTGGTTCGCTCGGTGACTGACACCAGCATCATGTTCAT
>QLUC01000167.1 GCA_018725275.1 Bacillota bacterium
GTAAATTCCATCGTCTGAAATGAGCGACTATATGCGGCGGAGAGGAAAAGGTCAAACCAATGAGGAAAAGAACAATACGAGTATGAGGGGGAGGGGTCAACATTTGAGCGAAATTAGGTACGCCGAGCGACTAAAGAACATGCAGGGAAATGTGATTCGCGAAATACTAAAGCTAACCCAGCAGCCAGATATTATTTCTTTTGCCGGTGGCTTGCCTTCACCGGATTCGTTTCCGGTTCTGGTTTTGGCGGAAATTGCCCGGGAGGTCATCTTAGATAAACGCGATATTCTGCAGTACGGTACCACGGAGGGGTACCTGCCTTTGCGGGAGTTTATCGCCGGGTGGGTTAAGGGCATTGGCATAGAGGCTACGACTGAGGAGGTAGTGATTACCTCGGGCTCGCAACAGGGCATAGACCTCATTGCCAAGGCCATGATTGACAAAGGAGATACTGCCGTGGTGGAGAGCCCCACCTACTTGGCGGCCATCCAAATATTAAAGACCTACCAGGCGAACTTCGCGGTCGCCCATGGTGACCACGAGGGAGTAAGTGTTGACGAGCTAGAAGCAACTATTGCCCGGGAAAACCCAAAAATAGCCTACTTAGTCCCAACATTTCAAAATCCGACTGGCATCACTCTCAGCTTAGAGCGCAGGAAGGCTGTGGGAGCCTTGTTGGCTCATCACAATACGGTGCTGGTGGAGGATGACCCCTATGGCCGTCTATCATTTACCGATGAAGTGCTGCCGGCCATCAAGGCCTACGACAGTAGTCAGCGTGTGGTTTATTTAGGGAGCTTTTCCAAGCTGGTTTCTCCCGGACTCCGCCTAGGGTTTGCGGTGGGCGAACCTTCATTGCTGCGTAAGATGGTTATTGGCAAGCAGGGTGCGGACGTGCACACCAATAATTTGGCGCAAGCCATGGTTTACGAGTTCTGCCGCCGCGGCCATCTTGAGCCGCACATCCAGAGCATCCGCACGCAGTACGGACACAAACTAAAGGTGATGCAAGACTGTCTAAAAGACCTCCCCGCGGACATTAAGTGGACCTCGCCCACAGGAGGACTCTTCATTTGGGGGGAACTGCCCCAAGGAATGGATGCTGGGCAACTGCTTGTGGCGGCAATCAAGGAGAAGGTCGCCTTTATCCCCGGCGAAAGTTTCTATGTGGAAGGTGGGCACAAGCACACCATGCGCCTTAACTTCAGCAATGCCACCCCGGACAATATAAGAGAGGGCATGAGACGGCTCAAAGTGGCCCTTCAAAATTACAGATAAAATCTCAGGCAGGAGAAAGGGTTTGTCTAATAATGAAGGCTGTGCTCCTCGGGGTTAATGCAAGTTTTTCTCATACCAGTCTGGCTGTCCGCTACTTGGCTGCTGCTTGCCTAGAGAAGGGGGTAGCTCTAGCCGTGGTGGAGGCCAACATCAATGAGCGTGCCGAAAGCATCGCTTTGCGCTTGCTAGGGGAAGAACCGGCCTTGTTGCTCTGCTCAGTATATATCTGGAATCGCAACCTAGTCGAGGACGTTTGCACGCGTCTCTCCACTATGCTGCCGGAGTTAGTTGTTGTCTGGGGCGGCCCCGAGGTCAGCGGCAACCCAGCCAATTTGTTCGCTAAACTGTCCTTCCTCGATTATCTATGTCAGGGTGAAGGCGAGCTCTTGATGCCACATCTCCTGACTGCCCTGCGCGAGGGGCGGGTACCTAAACACACCGGGATTAGCACCCGCGAGAACCCAGAATTAGGGTCTGCCCAGATCGAAAATCTAGACGAGTTGCCGGACCCTTACGATGGCGAAGAGAGCTATTCCCCGCACAAGTTATATTATTTTGAAACCAGCCGCGGCTGCCCCTATACCTGTGCCTACTGCTTATCGGCAGGAGGCGGCGGCGTAAGATTTATGTCAGTTGACCTGGTGAAGCCGCGCCTGGCCTCCCTCAGTGAGAAGGTCAAGCTCATAAAATTCGTCGATCGCACTTTCAATGCGGACGCGCGGAGGGCGCGTGAATTATGGGGGTATCTCCTAGAATTACCCGGGAGTTGTCGCTTTCACTTTGAAATCTGCGCTCATCTCTTAACTGAGGCTGATTTTGCCCTGCTCGCCGACCCGCGGGCCAAACGCTTTCAATTTGAAGTCGGGCTGCAGACTACTTCCCCAAAAGCTCTAGCACTGATTTATCGTCACATGAGCGTCGACCGCGTGCTCGAAAATGTGCGCCGGTTAGTTGCCGCCGGAAATGTAGAAGTGCATCTTGACCTCATTTGTGGACTGCCCGGGGATGGTTTGGCGGATTTCTTGCAATCCTTCGATGCTGCCCTCGGCGCACTGCCGGACCGCCTGCACCTAGGCTTTTTGAAGGTGTTGCCCGGCACTTTACTGTCCTCACTCATGGACGAGGGGGGTTATGGGGTGCTGCCCTATGCACCCTACGAGGTGTTGCGCGCTCCGGGTATGTCCCCGCAAGCTTTCCTTAGGGTCAAGAAAATGGAGCAGGCCTTGGAGCGTTTCTACAACTCTCGTCGGAGTCGGCAAGCGGTCTTGTATGCCCTGCAGCACACTCAGCCTCATGAGCTCTTTACCTCACTCTTAGGATGTTCCTCGGGCGAGTCTGCGCCTGAAGAAGCGCTCTACCTCGCGCTGGCTACCGAAGTGCCCGACCGATACTTATTACAAGAG
>QLUC01000168.1 GCA_018725275.1 Bacillota bacterium
GGGGGACTCTCGACTCTGGACTCCAGACTCTCGACTAAAAAGAGCACGCTATGCCCGTAGAATGCAATCCCTTCGCCTTCCTGTCTCGGCATCTCGAGGTTCTTAAGGGGAAGAACCTTTATCGGCACCTGAGGACCGTTGAAAGCGCTCAGGACTCCTGGGTTACACTTGAAGGCAGGAAGGTACTGAACCTCTGCTCCAATAATTATCTGGGGATGGCTTCACACCCCGATGTCAAAGAAGCCGCCGTTCAGGGGACGCGGGAATGGGGCTGTGGCACTGGAGCTTCGCGCCTGATTT
This sequence comes from Bacillota bacterium, assembly GCA_018725275.1. Taxonomy (GTDB): domain Bacteria; phylum Bacillota; class UBA994; order UBA994; family UBA994; genus BS524. The sequence goes on from QLUC01000168.1 coordinate 301, forward strand.
GCGGCAATTTTTCCTTTCACCGTGTGCTGGAGCGCCGCCTGGCGGCCTTCAAAGGCACGGAAGCAGCCTTACTTTATAGCAGTGGGTACACAGCTAACCTGGGGGTGATCTCTGCACTGGCAGGCAGTGAAGATTGCATCTTCAGCGATGAACTGAATCATGCCAGCATCATTGACGGATGCCGCTTGAGCCAGGCAAGAGTCCTCGTATTCCCCCATAACGATCTGGAGGCACTGGAAGATAAACTGCGCCGGGCCTCCCGCTCGGGTCGGGCAAGGTGGAAGCTAATAGTGGTGGATGGTGTATTCAGCATGGATGGTGACATAGCTCCTCTGCCAGAGTTGGTAAATCTGGCGGCGAAATATGAGAGTTTCTTGATGGTCGACGAAGCCCATGCCACCGGGGTTCTGGGGCCTGGAGGTCGGGGGGTGGTGGCTCTCTTCGGACTGGAAAAGGTCGTCCCCGTAGGGATAAGCACTTTAAGCAAATCTCTAGGATCCCTGGGGGGATTCGTGACCGGAAGCCAGGAGCTGGTAGAGTTCCTCATAAATACCTCGCGCAGCTTCATCTTCACTACAGCCCTACCCGCGGGGGTGGTGGCCTCGGCCCTGGCAGCCCTGGACCTCTTAGAAGCGGATCCATCTCTGCCCCTCAAGGTGCAGGAAAACGCCCGCTACCTGCGGGATGGCCTGAACAGGCTGGGATACAACACGCTGAATTCGCAAACTCAAATCATCCCTGCAGTGATCGGGGACACAGCGCTTACGCTGCAGATGTCCCATCTCCTTCTGAATGAAGGAGTCCTGGCTGCAGCTATACGTCCTCCCACGGTATCTAAAGGTACCTGCCGGATTAGAACAGCGGTAATGGCTACGCACACCCGGCAGGACCTCGATTTCGCCCTCGGAGCCTTCGAGGAGGCGGGGCGCAGACTCGCAATAATATGAAACGACAGCCCCCTATATCTCTACACGGACAAGGAGTAAGGCCGATGACCCACAATCTGACTCCTGAGGAGCTAGAACAGATGGACAAGCAGTTTATCTGGCATCCCTTCACCCAGATGTCAGACTGGCTGGCGGAGGAACCGCTCATCATAGCGGGAGGACGGGGAAGCTACCTTGAGGATGTCCATGGTCGCCAGTACCTGGACGGGGTTTCTTCTCTGTGGGTGACCGTTCACGGACACCGGCAACCAGACATAGACCGGGCAATAATCGAGCAGTTATCCTGCATTGCCCATTCCACTTTTCTGGGATTATCCAATGTCCCGGCAATCAAGCTGGCCGGGGAATTGGTAGCCATCGCCCCCGGAAATCTGCGGAAGGTTTTCTACTCTGACAATGGCTCCACCGCGGTGGAAGTCAGCCTGAAGATGGCTCTCCAGTTCTGGCTGCAATCCCAGGGGCCGCGCACCTCCAAGACCCAATTTATCTCCTTTGTAAACGGCTACCACGGCGATACCATCGGCTCAGTGAGCGTCGGTGGCATCAACCTGTTCCACAAGATATATAAGCCCTTTCTCTTCGAGGGCATCAAGGTCAATTCGCCGTACTGCTATCGTTGCCACCTGGGCAAGGAATACCCCGGGTGCCAGATGGCCTGCCTGCCAGAGGTGGAAGAGGTCATGGACCGCTATCACGAGCAAGTGGCCGCCATCGTTGTGGAGCCTTTGATACAGGGTGCCGGCGGGATGATAACTTTCCCTCAGGGATACACCAGGCGGGTCAGTGAACTGGCGGCCAGGCACGACATACTCCTGATCGCTGATGAGGTAGCTACAGGTTTTGGACGTACCGGGGCCCTCTTCGCCTGCCTGCATGAGGGAATAGAACCGGATTTTATGGCCGTAGCCAAAGGCATTACAGGGGGCTATCTGCCCCTGGCCGCCACTCTCACCACCCAGCGGGTGTTCGATGCTTTCTGCGGGGAATATCAAGAGCAGAAGAGCTTCTTCCACGGTCACACCTACACCGCCAACCCGTTAGCTTGTGCTGCTGCCTTAGCTAACCTCGAGATATTCCGCAAAGAGAAGACCATGGAAAAGCTTCAGGGCAAAATCGCTTTCCTAAAGGAGCGTCTGCAAAATTTCTGGGAATTGAAGCATGTGGGCGATATCCGCCAGATGGGCTTCATGGTCGGCATCGAGTTGGTGGCTATCCGTGATACCAGGGAGCCTTATCCCATCGCCTCCAAGACCGCCATAAGGGTAGTCCATGAGGCCCGCAAGAGGGGGCTGGTGATAAGACCTCTGGGGGATGTGGTAATACTTATGCCCCCGCTCAGTATTAGCCTCGAGGAATTGGACAGGCTGCTGGAGATAGCATATCAGTCTATCAAGATGGTGA
>QLUC01000169.1 GCA_018725275.1 Bacillota bacterium
GTGTAGGGTCTCGCTCGGGGCAGGGGGGGTTCAAGGGGGGAATGCCGAGCCGCCCTCGCTCGATTTGAGAAGGGGGGCGCGGAAACAAAAACTTCCGTTCAACTGAACGGAAGTTTTTGTACGTTATCAAAATGTTCGACCTTTTTATCCGCCGTAGCTTTACGCGAAGGCGGAACCCTCTCCTCTTTATGGCGGATACTTGCCATAGAGCCGCGAGCCAGCTCGCCTGAAATTATACAGACCCGAGGAACAGTGTTTAGAGGAGAGAGATTTGTGTCCCTTCTCCATTTGCACTGGTCGGGGACGATCTTACTCGCACTGCTGCCCCGATCCGATTCCGTCGAGTTGACTCATCGGCTCTATAGCAATTATCTTTTGTTTTCAATTTGCATCTCTTTCGAACTCACTTTGTTTCTTGCCCCGTACCAACGCAAAACGTTTGGTGCGGGATGAAATGAACTCGAGAAAGATGGGGAGTGGTGCTTGCGGGCAGCACTCCCCATTGAATCATTCCCCCCACTAATCGGTGTGCGACCAATTGTGGTACACACGGACGTGCAGTCCGTGGCCAGCCCGGAACTTGCTGGCTTCGAACTCGAACTACGCGGTGGTCTGCTCCAGCTTCTCGCGGGCGCCGGCCTCGAGCTTCGCCACAATTCCGGCGAAGTCGCCCGCCATGGCCTTGACGGCCTCGGCGGTCTCAAGACGCTCCTCGAACTCCACTTCCTCACCGTCGATGTTAAATATCCCGACGGCTTCGAAAACCCTCGACTCCTGAATGTACAGAGTCGGGGTGAGAACGAGGACGTTCTGAGGAGACGCGGCCTGGAGACCCTCCACGGTAGAGAGCTCCTCTCGGCTGTATCGCTTCCAACAGACGTTTTGGGCGATCTTGAAAAAACGCCCATTTATCTGTCGGAGGCCAAGCCGCGTCCAAAAATGGTTCTTCACCTCCTCGTCCTCTATGTTAAACGCGAGCTCGGGGTTGAATAAGCCGACGATTGCTCGTCGGTATTCAAGGCGCACGCCCTCGCGGACACGCACCCGGAAAACCCGCTCGGTCGCCTCCGCCCAGATGGACGGAACGAACCGCACGCTGACCCCGATATCCTCGAACTGCCTCTTTTCGCCGACGAGGAGCTCGCCCACGCCGTACGAATCCAGCAGGTAGAGCTGGTCGTAGGACGAGGGGTCGCTCTCGTAGTACGGCTTGCGGAACCCGCACACCACCGCGATTGGCCACTCGTGCGGGATGTTTCCGCCGTGGTAGTCAATCGGCGCGATGATCGCGAACCCGGGCACCGTCTCCGAGACGCTGGCGAGGTCCGGCGCCTCGACGTACGCGCTATCCACGCGATACGTCGCCACCGACCGAAGGGCCATGTGGTCCGGGATCCAGCCGGCGCCGCTCATGCCGGAGCGCGAGCGGTAGTAGTTCTTGCCACCGTAGGTCTCGTGGACCTGTGCGGCGGCCGTTTCCGAGGAGTACTCGACGAGTTGTCTCGACCTGAGGTCGAGTAACACATCGAACCTCCCCCCGCCCCATCCAAGATTGAGCATTTTTTCTCCTTTTCCCTGCCTCCCTTGCGGTGAGGGCTTATGGGTTGCCTGCGGAGTTATTTCCGCTGGCGCCGAGTTTCGGCGCACAATCCGGAATTTTTTTCCGAACTCTGCGCCGAAACCCGATACAGAAGAATCGCCACTTGCGTAGTCGTTATTCAATTTTTAAGGTTCTTCCGGCCTGTCCCGCACCGAACTTGTTCTGATGCAGGATTCCTTGAGCCGGGATGAATCTCTCTCGTTGAGGGACTCATCTCGACTCATCACCTTTGGGTGATGAACGGGAGCACTAACTTGTTTGGGAGGTTTAGCCGTCCCGCTTTGCGGGACAACTTCACCATCGCCAACTTGTAGGTTTTACAAATGTTTCTTTCCCTAGGTCTCTGACTCTCTCCTCTGTGCCAGACTTGCCGGCTCTGGTAACCGTCCAAAGAACTTTTTCCTCGTTGCGAAGCTTTGGCTCGCAATTTTCGTAAGTATCTGGGATTCGATACCACTATAGGGAAGTTTCTCTGGATCAGAGGTCAGAAGACGGAAACATTTGAATACCTTTCAAAAAATTATTAAAGAGCTGTTGGGATTCACTTACCCGGAATCCCTTAGGTCTCTCTCCTCTTACTCTCTCCTCATTTTCGTGAGAGAGATTTGGAGATTTGGTTTTTCTCTCCAAGCCTCTTCCACCAAAAAAAGCGATTGAGAACCCTTTCATAATAGAGAGAAGAACTCACAATCGCCTTTTTACAAAATTAACGGCTCTTGCACGCCGACTCTCTCCTCTAAAGAAAGTCCTTGGGTTGGCTTTTGGCCTTCCCAAGAATTGCTATGTAGTTTTCAAAGGAACTTTCGATACTTCAGCTTACACTTTTATTATACACTATTCTGTTCTATCTGTTAAACCATCCATTTGTCTATCTGCCCGCCTCATCCATTTCTTATCGTATACCTATAATATAGCATATCCTACAAATCTTGTCAAGTCGTTGTATAACCGCACCCACTTTTGCACTCTTGAGGCCTTAGAGGTATTTTATTTTGTAAAAAATATAG
>QLUC01000017.1 GCA_018725275.1 Bacillota bacterium
GTCCGCTCTAGGCCCTCTTTCATGCGCTGCAGAAAGTTCATACTCTCACTCCCCCTCCCCCTTCGACCTCACCCTTCGACCTCTACTCCACTACACCTACCCTGTCGCGATGTCGGATATTCTCACTGTAAGAATTTTTGAAACCCCTTGCTCTGGCATAGTGACGCCATAGAGCACATCCGAGGCCATCATAGTGCCCTTGGTGTGGGTAATAAGTAAGAATTGAGTTAGGGAACTTAGCTCCCGGAGAACTGCAATGAGTCTTTCGACATTAGCATCATCCAGGGGGGCGTCTATTTCATCTAACATGCAAAATGGTGTAGGCTTGACCTTGAGAACGGCGCAGACGAGAGCTATAGCAACTAGCGCTCTTTCCCCACCAGAGAGCAAAGCAATGTTTTGTAGTCTTTTGCCTACCGGCTGCACATCAATCTCGATTCCCGATTCCAGCGGCTTGTCCTTATCGATTAAGAACAGGCGCGAAGTGGCACCTCCGAAAAGTCGCCCCACCATCTCCTGAAAAGCAGTCTTGACCTCATTGAAACCAGCGAGGAATCTCTCGCCCATGATTGCATCGAGATTGGCCAATACCTCTGTGAGCCTCCCCGAAGCGCTCTCGAGGTCTTCCTGCTCTTTAGTTAGGAAGGCCACCCGCTCAGAGATCCGGGCATGCTCATCGATGGCCGAAACCCTAATGGCTCCAAGCTCTAAAATTTGGGCATCAAGGGTAGCGATTGCCGACTCCGCCTCGCTACGATTATTGATGTTAATCACATTACGCCGAGTATCCTCGCTAACTTCACCCAACTTGGCCTGTAGGTACTCGGCTTCGACCTTGAGACGCTCGAGACGGATTGCTAAATTATGTAATTTTTGCCGATTTAAGTTCGAGTCCTGAAGGTTTTTGTCCAGAGTAGTTACTATTTCCTGCTGCTCCTTTTGCAATGCTAGTCTCGCTCCCTGCTCTAGGCCATGCATCTCTGCCATTACGGCTACCCTCTGCTCGAGAAACAGAACATCTTGTTCGACTTGGGCGAGGCTAGCCACCAAGGTATCTTGCTCATCTTGATTATGCAAAAGTTCTCGCAAGACTTCGGCAACCCTAGTGCCGGCCTCATTATAAAGCGCTTCCTGATCAGTAAGGCGCATGGCGTAAGTGCCGAGCATGGTCTCATGCCTAGCTTTTGCGACTTGCAGTTCGACTCTGCGTTCCGCATTCGTTTCGGCTAGACTAAGTGCCTCGGTACGGAGCGCGGTCAGTGCCAATTCATCTTGCGAAGAGGCTGACTGTGCTAGTTCCACAACCTGCCTAAGAACTGCCTGCTCTTTCTCTATGGCCGCGATGCTCTCGCTAAGAGCCTTACTTTCCATGTCGTTTTGCTCGAGCAAAGACCTATGCTTGGCCCACTGCAAGTCGTAGGCCAACAAGGACCGCTTGCTCTGTTCTATCGCCAACCGCCGGCTCTCTTCTGTTGTTAAAGCGGAAGTAACCGAGGTTTGAGTAACTGCGTAAGACTTTTCTAGCTCCTTGAGCTCCTCCCGCAGGCGGGAAATTTCCTTTTCGGCATCTTCAATTTCGCGCTTTCTCACCAAAAGCCACGCCTGTCGCTCCGGCCGGCTACCTCCGGTCAGTGAACCGCTAGGTTGGCGGATGTCGCCATCAAGGGTCACTATACGCCAAGCATTGCCGGTCTCCTTGGCAACCAACGTGACCGCATCAATACTGTCCACCACGAGCACATTGCCGAGCAATTGCAGGACGACCGGTCGAACCTGAGACTGGCTGCTCACTAGGTCGACGGCCCTCCCGAGGAAATTCGGCATAGCCTTGACGATTGCCGGCACGTCCCTCGCTGTACGGGGACGCATGGCATCCAGCGGAAAGAATGTAGCCCTGCCCTGTTCTTTGTCCTTAAGTAATTTAACGGCGTTCTTAGCTTGCCCCTCGGTGACGGTAACGATATCGCTGACCGCTCCACCGAGCGCAACCTCTATAGCCGTCTCTAAGCCTGCCGGGGTGGAAATGAGCTCGCCAACTACACCCAGAATACCTGGCAAACCACTTCGCAAGACATACTTGACCCCACGGCTCAGTCCTTCCATTTGTTCCTCGCTGGATTTTAAGGCACGATATCGATTTTCCGTGCGAAAAAGCTGGGCTTGCTGCTTGTTGAGATTATCACTTTGCTGTTTTTGTTCTTGGCGCAAATCCGATATGCGAACTGTGAGTCGGCGTTCTTCTCCTTCTAGCGCGGCAAGATTAATTTTTTCTGCTGCTATTTTTACATCTAGTTCCGCGAGGCCTGCGGCATACTCGGCGTGGTTGGCGAATAGTGGTAGCTGCAGCTTGGTCTTTTGAGTCAACTGTTCTTCTAATCGAACAATCTGCTTTTCGTTGGCGATTCTCTCCCTATTCTCTTGGAACAATCGCTCCTCAATTGCTGCGATTTCCCGTTTTAAATCTAACTCCCGCTTCGCGGCAGGCGTATCACCCCAAGCCTCAATGATTTCTAGTTCGGCACTATTTTGGGCCAAGTTGCGCCGTTCCTCGGTCTCATCTAATCGTAGCTGTGATATCTGCTGAGCGATTTTTTTCTGTTCGTCTTGGTACTGGGTAAGGCGCTTGGCGAGAATGGCTCTTTGTCCATGCGCCTTTTCTAGAGCCGCGGCAATTTCTAATTGGCGTTCGCTTTTTTGCCGTAAAAGCAGCTTATTTTCGTAAATGCTCCTTTCGCTATCCTGAATCTTGACATGAAACTCGCTATCTAAGAGCAAAGCGGTCGTCTGCTTCGTCAGCAAAGTACTGCGTGCAATATCAAGACTTAAATGCTCGTCATTGATGCGCTCCGTTTGTTGGGTCAGGCTCTGTGCCAGCCGTTCATTTAAGCCTAGCTCGTAACTGAGCAGAGCCTGTTCCCAATTCTGCCGCCGGGCGCTCAGTTCAAGATACTCTCTGGCCCTCTGGGCTTCTTCACCAAGTGGAGCTAGTTGATTGCGGAGCTCAGCGGAGACATCGCGCACGCGACAGAGATTGGCTGCTGTCTCGGTCAGTCGAACTTCGGTCTCGCGCTTGCGAAGTTTGTAACGCGAGATGCCGGCGGCCTCCTCGAAAATCACTCGCCGATTGCGAGGATCTGCACTGATTATTTCCTCGATTCTCCCTTGACCCACAAATGAATATGAGTCTCGCCCAATCCCAGTATCGAGAAAGAGCTCCGTAATATCTTTCAGCCGACAAGGACGGCGGTTGATTAAGTACTCACTTTCTTGGTTACGAAATACACGCCGGGTGATCATGACTTCAATCGCGTCTAAAGGCAAGCGTTTGGATGAATTATCGAAGACCACGGTCACTTCAGCGAACCCGATGCTCTTGCGCTTGGCTGTTCCGCCAAAGATAATGTCCTCCATGCGACTTCCTCGGAGGACACGAGGAGATTGTTCCCCTAAAACCCATTTCACGGCATCCGCAATATTGCTCTTGCCGCTGCCATTAGGACCGACAATGGCCGTCAGACCGTCCCCAAGCTCAATTTCTGTTCTGTCCGCAAACGACTTAAAACCATACACTTCAACACGCCTTATTTTCATAACTCACATCCTTTAACGCTGCTATTGTAACACAAAGAAAAAAAATCCGCCCTGAGCATCGGTTTGACCGAGAACTCCAGGCGGTATTGCCAATTATCATGAATGGCTCCCTTATCGTGGGTTAACGATGAAGCGTATGGCGGTGCGCAGAACTCCATCGATATAAATGTCTGTAAAAGCCGGAATAGTCACTAGGTTGACCCCATTAGAGGCCACATAACCCCTGCAAATGGCTATGGCCTTGACGGCCTGATTGACCGCCCCCGCCCCGACAGCCTGCAACTCAGCCGTCCTTAGTACTTCCAAGTTCCACCCCTCCCACGCAGCCTATCCCTAATTAGTATGCGGAGGTATGGCCCAAGTTGTCATTTATTGCTGCGCAAATTCCTCAGCGCCACAAACGCCGCAGCCTGCTCAGCCTGCTTTTTGCTCTTCCCTTCTCCTACGCCCTGGGAAAACCCTTTGACGAAGACCTCGGTCCGGTAACTGCGGTCATGATCCGGACCGCTGGCCTCTAGCAGGGCATATCTAACGGACTCTGGGGCTAGTTCCTGGAGGGCACTTTTGGCATCCGCTTCTGCCCACAGCTCCGTTGCTTCAGCCAAATGTTCGCGGTAAAGCAAAACAAACAGTTGACGGGCTCGGAGCACGCCGCCACAAAGGAAGGCCGCTCCGAGAAGCGCCTCCACACAACCGGCGAGAATTCTTGGCCTTTCATGGCCGCCACTACCGGCAGCGCTCTTGCCAAGGCGCATGTAAAGAGCAATGTTAAAGCGTTTAGCAATCAAGGCGAGGGTCGCTTCTCGCACTAAGTAGGCGCGCAACCGGCTGAGCTGCCCTTCATTCAGGGCAGGGAACATCGTATAGAGGGTTTCACTACACAAGAGGGCCAGTACCGCGTCCCCCAAGAACTCTAAACGCTCATTGTCGCACTCACCGACATGGGTGTTTACATAAGACGAATGCGTCAAGGCCTGTAAAACCAGGACCTCGTCCTCTAAGGAAAAGCCCAACGTTGTCGTCAGTTCATTGATTTGTGACAAGCGCACCTCTCCTATGTTCGTCTTAATATATAGCTGACAGCAGCGTCAACAGTGGTGATATTTGCAACTTCTTCATCTTCGAGGGTAATGTCGAATTCCTGCTCGATAGCCATGGCAATCTCGACTAAGTTGATTGAATCAGCGCCCAGGTCTTGCTTAAAACGCGAATCAGGCCGAACCCGCGACTCCTCAACACGCAAAATGCGCGCCACAATACGGCTGACTAGGTCAAAAACATCTTGCATAAAAAGCCTCCCTCTATAATAGTGGAACGACTACCAACCCAATCGTCCCAGGGCCCACATGGACCCCTATCACCGGGCCAATTTGATTGATGGTGATTTCATCAATTTGATACTTTTCGGCAACTAAGGTCCTTAGCTCCTCCGCCCTGCTTTGACAATTGCCATGCAGAATGCCCACGCTAACACGAGAACTGTAGGGCACAAACTCCCCTGCTGCCTCTACGAGGCTTTTGAGTACCTTGCTCATGTTTCCCCGCACCTTACTATGGGCCACAATAGCGCCGTCTTTAACGCGCAAAATGGGGTGCACGTTGAGAATTGACCCTAGGAGTGAGCTGGCCTTCCCGATGCGACCGTTCTTCTCTAGCCAAACCAAGTTTTCTACTGAAAGCACAAAAACTTGGTTCTTTGATACTGCTTTAACATGGGCAATAATCTCGCCTGTCTTAGCCCCAGCGTTACGCGCCCGAGCCGCCTCCACCACTGCTAAACCGAGCCCCAATGAAGCACCCTGACTATCGACCACGGTGATCTTGCCGCCGTCCACCATCTCGCTCGCTAAAACCGCTGATTGATAGGTGCCCGACAAATGAGAGGAGATATGTATGGATACTATTTCTTTGTACTCACTGAGTAGCTTCGTATACACCTCACTAAACTCCCCCGGAGAGGGCTGTGATGTGCGGGGATGCACCTTGGTTGTGGGGAGCATCTCAAAAAATTCTTGGCTGGAGATGTCGATACCATCTTTGTAATTTTTTTCTCCAAGGATGACATTGAGAGGGACGACGACAATCCCCAGTTCCTCCACTAAAGACAAAGGCAGGTCGGCAGTGCTATCCGTGACAATAGCGATTTCTTTCTGTAGCATATCCATCATCCTTACTTGTGTTATGAGTTACTAGCTTTTGTGGAATCCGTGATTTTCTTAATCACCTCCTGCGAGATAAATTTCTCCGCCTGGTAGATGCCATTTTTGATGGCCAAGGCTCGAGACGACCCATGACACTTGACAAAAACACCATTTATACCCAGGAGAGGCGCCCCCCCGTGTTCAGCATAATCAAACCGACCCTTAAGCTTACGCAGTTTCGGTTTTAACATCAACGCCCCGATTTTGCTTCGTAGATCACTCGTAAAACTCTGTCGCAACAATTCAAAAAGTGTTGCTGTTACGCCCTCCATCATTTTTAGAAGGACATTGCCGGTAAACCCGTCGCATACCGCTACATCAACTTCCCCGCTTAGGAGCACGCGTGCTTCCATATTGCCTAAGAAGTTGATGTCCGCGCCCTTAAGTAAAGCGAAGGCATCTTTGGTCGCTTGATTGCCTTTACCTTCTTCCGTGCCCACGTTGAGTAACGCCACTTTGGGACGCGTTCTCCCGAGCACTTTTTCGGCATATATTGACCCCATGATGCCATACTGGGCTAAGTGCTCCCCTTTAGCGTCCATGTTAGCACCCACATCAAGCAAGACCACACCTTTACCGTCTAGCGTAGGAAGCAAAGGGGCGAGGGCTGGCCGCTCGATATTGGCGATCCGCCCAGCGATAAAAAGCCCCGCAGCCATAAAAGCCCCGGTATTCCCAGCTGTGACGAAAGCGTCAGCCTGCTTATTTTTAATCAAATGCGCCCCCACCACCAGGGTGGCCTTCGGTTTCCGGCGCAAGGCGAGGGCAGGAGCCTCATCATTATCGATTACATCTTCAGCCGGAACTACTTCGATGTGAGTGGCCATGCCTTCCTGCTTCAGCATACCCTCCAGCACAGTGCCTGGACCAACTAGAGCAACCTTGAGTCCTCTTTCTCTTACCGCAGCGACTGCACCGGCCACAATCTCGCTTGGGGCATGGTCGCCACCCAGGGCATCCACCAGAATCCGCATACTTACCCCCTACACATGCTATATTCTATCCTCAGTATACTTCATTCCCAGAATATTGAGCAACTGCTTTCGTGTACATCTTGTGCACCAAACACAAGGAAGGCGGATGCTCCGCCTTCCTTGTGTTGTAGTTGCTACTTTACAACGATCACAGCTCTGTTTTTGTAATACCCGCACGCGGTACACACACGATGAGGGAGCTTAGCCTCATGACACTGGGGGCAGGATACCAACCCGGGAGAGGTCAGTTTCCAATTGGCGCGCCTCTTATCGCGGCGAGCCTTTGAAGTTTTTCTCTTTGGTAGTGCCATCTAACACACCTCCTTTGTCATTCAGCAGACGCCCCAATACAGCCAACCGCGGATCGACATCACGCATAGCGCAGTTGCATTCGGCTTCATTCAAATTTTTACCACAGAATGCGCACATACCTTGGCAATCAGGAGAACACCAGGCCCGCATTGGCAAATGCGCCAGAACCATCTCTGTGGCATATAACTCCAAGTTGATCATCCGGCGAGAACTATCCACGAATGCAGAAACTAAGAAATCTTCGCTCTCCTCACCCTGCCCGAAAGGCCACCAAGCGTCCGCATAATCGCAATTTAGCGCGAATTCGGTCGGGGACAAACAACGAGCACAAGAGACTACCCCCCGCCCCTGAATACGACCAAGTATGTCGATCTTCTCCCCCGAACGCACGAGCACAAAATCGACCTGGGTAGGCACGGTGGGGATGAAGGCATCGCCTTGCGACGTGAGCGGCAAAGGAGGCAAAATCACAGTATATTCTCTCGCCCCGTTTAAGTTACCGAGCTCATCTAGCGGTAGCCACATCATTTGATCACCTCATAGATTATACACAGGGGCATAGGTGCTGTCAAACCGAGCCAACAATGAATTTCGTATCCCTGGCAATGACGAGCTCCTCATTGGTGGGGATAAGGAGAACCCGTACCTTGGCGCTCGCGGTGCTCAGGTCCACCTCTTTGCCCCGCACTCTATTCTTGGCAGGATCAATTTCCACGCCCATAAAACCTAGGTGTTTGCAAACTTCGTCCCGCACTTCGGGCGAGTTCTCACCGAGACCGGCAGTAAAGACTATGGCATCAACCCCCCCAAGAGCAGCGGCATAGGCACCCACATACTTGCGCACTCGATAGTAGTACATTTCTAACGCTAACTTCGACTTATGATCGCCCTGAGCGGCAGCATCCTCAATGACGCGGAAATCACTGCTCACTTCAGAGAGAGCATTCATGCCACAACTCTTGTTGAGAAAGTTATTCACCTGTTCCGGGGACATTTGTTCCTTCTCCATGATAAAAGGAATTATGGCCGGGTCGAGGTCGCCGGAGCGCGTGCCCATGATGAGCCCCTCTAGGGGAGTAAAGCCCATACTGGTATCCATGGACTTGCCGCCGCTAATAGCAGCCACCGAAGCGCCGTTACCGAGATGACAAGTAATGAGCTTTAACTCGTCAGCTGATTTCCCGAGCAATACAGCGGCCCTCTCGGTGACATAGCGATGCGATGTCCCGTGGAAACCGTACCGGCGTATGCCGTACTTTTCATAATAGGTTTGCGGTAAGGCATAACGATAAGCGTATTCCGGCATGGTCTGGTGAAAGGCCGTGTCAAATACTGCAGCGTGTTTTACCGCCGGCATGAGCCTGCTGCAGACTTCAATGCCCATGATATTGGGCGGATTGTGCAGTGGGGCGAGAGCGATGCATTCACGGAGTGCCTGCATAACCTCGGGCGTAATTAAGACGGAAGTCGCATATTTCTCGCCGGCGTGGACGACCCGGTGCCCCACCGCCTCAATTTCGGACATGTCCTTCACCACACCGTGCTCGCCACTGGTAAGCGCCTCGATGACCAAGGTAATAGCTACCTCATGGTCCTTGATTGGAGTTTCCACCAAATGGTTGCTTTCTTCTCCCCGCCTATGTTTAAGAAAACTCCCCGGCAACCCTATTTTCTCTACCAAGCCCTTAGCGAGCACATCCTCTTTGGCCATATCGAAGACTTGGTACTTGAGAGATGAACTGCCGCAATTTATGACCAGAATTTTCACTGACAAAACCTCCTCGTAGCATAATGACCCTATTCATTATATCTCCCACACAACTACCTCACAAGGAGGAGGATGACTGGCCAGAATAGCCATGATGGGTACGCATATACTGTAGCAACGCGCGTGGTCACGTAAGAAAGCGATGCTTGATGAAATAGAGAATGAGGGAGGATAAAAATTAGTTTTTGGCGCGTGAAAGCCTAATTTCCACCGCCTCTGCCACCACTGCGGGGACCAACTCGTCAATAGGTCCCCCTAAGCGCGCCACCTCCTTGACGAGGGAAGACGATAAATAAGAGAACCTATTATTAGTCATCATGAACAAGGTCTCAATGGAACTATCGAGGGTGCGGTTCATCAGCGCCATCTGAAATTCGTATTCAAAATCAGAAATAGCACGCAGGCCTTTAATCACGACCGAGGCTTTAAGTTGATGCATATAGTCTGTCAAGAGGCCTTCAAAATGATCAACAGTTACGTTTGGCAGGTGGGCGGTGACATGCCTTAGCAAACGCACACGTTCTCCGACAGAGAACATGGCGTCTTTGGAGGGGTTTTTTACTACAGCGACAACCACGGCATCGAAAGTGCGGGAGGCCCTTTCAATGATGTCGAGGTGCCCATTAGTTACCGGGTCGAAACTCCCGGGGTACACTGTTTTTATCAAGAACTATCCCTCCTGGCTCTAACCTTCCGTCACTTCGCACCCTCTGGCACTTCTTGTTGGTCTAGGATGAAGAAGGACATTTGTGTTTGCCCATATTTTTTTGTCCTAGTTAGCCGTAGGCTGCCCGGTGCTACCAGCACCTGCTCCTTCGTAAAATGTTCGATGACCAAATGCCCACCTGGTGCAAGCAAGGAGTGTAGTCCAACTAAGATGAGAATCTCGCTTGGGTAGCCCTTCCCGTAAGGTGGGTCGGCAAAAATAATATCGAAGCTTTCTCCCTCCAGACGAGGAAGTATTTTGCCAAATTCCCCTACTATCACTTCAAACGAAGCATCTGTCGTCCCGAGCGCCTGTCGATTTGCCATGATAAGCTGCGCGGCCTCCTGGGAACGCTCGATGGCCTTAACCAAAAGTGCGCCGCGCGAGAGAGCCTCTAAACCCATCGCCCCTGTTCCTGCGCAGATGTCAAGAAACCTAGCCCCTTCAATATGAGGGGCGAGGCTAGAGAATACCGCACCACGGGCCTTGTCGGAAGTGGGCCTGATTGGCAACTTGCCGTTCATTTGAATAGCGCGCCCACCGAAAACACCCGAAATTATGCGCATAACCTCATCTAGCTCCAATCGCCCTGTGAAATTATTCTTGCCCCTTTGAGTATACGAGAACTCGGCAGGCAACACAATATTTACGAACAAGGAGCTAACAAAAGAAAGCGGACCTTCGTCCGCTTTCTCAAATATGGTGAGATGTCTACTAGCGATTAGTGCCACGGCCAGCGAGAGAACGCTCAGCCATTTCAATCATTTTGCGAACCATATGGCCGCCGATGGCACCGGAATCGCTACCTTTTGTCATCTTGATTCACCTACTTTAGTTATATTGTGCAGGAAACATTACAACATCATGCCGATTGTAGTATGCGACAACCGCGCGGGACTATGCCTAGTATTGTTTTCCTGCTATCAGTCTAGGTAATTTTTCCTTCTATTCCACCGCTAAGAGATAGTAATAAAATGGCTGACCACCTTGAAAGAAGTCTAATTGACAATTAGGGTACTGCTCCTTGATGGTCTCGGCGAGGGCGCGAGCACTTGTCTCTTCAACATCAGCTCCGTAAAATAGCGAGATAACCCCATCATTCTCCGTAACCGTTTTCGCGAGTATCTCGAGAGCTACTTGGGTTGGGTCTTGACCAACGGCGGCGATGCCCACGTCGTTCAAGCCAATGATATCGCCTTCTTTGATTGGTCCAATATCTCCATTATAAGCTTTGACCGCATAGGTCACTTGGCAGGTCTTGACTGCTTGCATGCGTCGCGCCATGGACAGAGCAACCCGCTCTAGGTCTTCCGCGGAGTCCTCATAGGACAACATGGCCGCAAGCCCTTGGGGTATGGTGCAACTTCCGACCACCCTGATTTCCTTTTCGGTAAGTTCTTTCACCTGTTCCGCCGCCATGATGATGTTCTTGTTGTTTGGCAACAAGATAACCTTGTCGCAAGCGAGACTATTGGCTGCGGCAGCTAAATCTTCCGTGCTAGGGTTCATGGTCTGCCCACCCTCTACGATGACGTCCACACCCAAGCTTCTCATTACCGCGGCTATTCCGGCCCCAGCAGCCACTGCCACCACGCCAATCTCCTTGCCTTCACCGGGGCGAACTACGGGCATTGCCTCCACTACCCATTGCGTCTCGGCATGCTGTTCCTTCATGTTTTCTATCTTAATACCACTAAGTTCCCCATGTATCAGGGCAATTTCCATCGCCCGACCCGGGTTGTTGGTGTGGAGGTGCACCTTGATGACCGAACTGTCACCGACGACCAGCAAAGAATCACCCAATGTTTCAAAATGTGGGCGCAATTCATCCTCGTCAATATCAGGCTTCATGATGAGGAATTCGGTGCAATAGAGAAAATGAATGACGTCGGAAACAACCGGTTGTGCCCCAAATCTAGGCTCAGGAGCTGCCGGTAGCAGGTTCGTTGCATCGAGTTCCACCGTCTGTCCAAGCAATGCTAAGAGAAACCCACGGTAGATATAAACCAAGCCCTGCCCGCCGGCATCTACCACACCGGCCCTCTTTAACACAGGCAACAAGTCTGGGGTTTTGGCCAAGGTTTTCTCGGCTTGTTCAATAATTGAGCGCATTAACTTGGCTAGGTCCGCCTCTTGGCGGGCCTTAAGCTGCGCAACCTTCGCCGCCTCCTTGGCGACAGTGAGGATGGTGCCTTCAACCGGCCGCCCTACCGCTTTGTAGGCCGTGTCTACGCCGGCAGCTAAGGCCATGGCAAAGTCCTGGCCACCAATGACATCCTTGCGTTCTAATGACTTGGCAAAACCTCGGAATAGCTGGGACAAGATTACGCCGGAGTTGCCCCTTGCCCCCATGAGAGAGCCCGAAGCAACGGCTTGAGCGACTTGGCCGCAAGTAGTAAGGCCGGGTTTGTCAATTGCCTTGAGCACCGCCTGCAAGGTAAGATTCATATTTGTGCCGGTATCACCGTCGGGAACTGGAAATACATTAAGCGCATCCACTTGTTCTCTGTTTCTTTCTAAGTTCCTCGTACCAGAAATAAACATTTGCCTGAGGAGCGCGGCATCGATATGCTTAGCTGTCAACTACTTTCCTCCTCTACTTGCCGTCGTTAACGCGCACACCTTGGACATTCACGTTAACGTGCTCGACAGGCATACCAACCGTTGTTTCTACAACATACTTGACTTTTTCCATGATGTTTTGCGCTACTTCCGAAATTTTGGTCCCATAACCCACAATGACAAATAAATCTATGATGACAGACCCGCCCTTGATGCGCACTTCTACTCCTCGCGATAAATTTTCCTTTTTGAGCAACTCAATAAACCCATCACGAATACGGCTACGCGAACACATCCCGACCAGGCCATAACACTCAAGGGCTGCTACACCCGCGACTATAGAGACCGCTTCTTCGGAAATGATGACTTTGCCGTACTCGGTTAGAATTGTCTGGCTCACGAGTCTTCCTCCTTTTGTCCACGTACAACTATTTATTATTCGACTGACTTGCGTTTATTCCTGCCTGTTGCGTCCTGTTTAACTATGGTTACGACCTTGCCAGTCGCTCTAATCATGTGGTAGAATTACTTGCGTGAAAAGGAGGTGCGGTCAAATGCATAGATGCGAGGTTTGTAACAAAAACAAGTCCTCTGGCAATAAATTGAGCTACAAGGGTTCTCAGCTCACAAAGCGCAGCAAACGCACACGATTCCCCAATGTGCAACGAGTCAGAGTAGTAGTGAACGGAACCCCAATGCGCCAAAACGTGTGTACAACATGTCTTAAGTCAAATCGTGTCACTCGCGCCATATAGAAAAAAAGCTGACTCACCAACATGAGTTAGCTTTTTTTATTGGGCGGCCTAGCACTATTCGAGCCCTCTGGTGCGATCCTGTTGCAAGGCTCGTGCAAAAGCCGCACGGTCAGGGCTCTGGAAAAAGGAAGCGCCCGCCACTAAATGCGTGGCTCCCTCCCTCACTGCCGCTCGACCCGAATCTAGCGTGATGCCGCCGTCAACCTGGATGCTGAGCGGTCGATTTCTGGAAATGGCCATCTCACTTATGGCCGCAATTTTTGGCAACATCGTACTGATAAACTGTTGCCCGCCAAAACCGGGGTTGACCGTCATAACTAACACCATATCTAAGTCTGGCATGACATATTTTAGAACCTCGGGAGAAGTGGCTGGGTTTATGGACACGCCAGCCTGACACCCCAATTCCTTGATGCGATAGATTAGGCGATGCAGATGATTTGTAGCCTCATAATGCACGGTGATAAACTCTGGCTTCATGAGCGCCAGGTCGACTATATAACGCTCCGGTTCTGTCACCATAAGATGACAGTCGAACTTAAGCTGCCCATAGCGTTTGACCGCGTGCACCATGTTTAACCCATAAGAGAGATTGGGCACAAAGTGTCCGTCCATAACATCTAGATGCACAGAGTCTAGCCCAGCTTGCACCACAGATTCAAATTCCTCATGCAGAAACAAAAGGTCGGCTGCCAAGACCGAGGGGGAAACTACTATCACTTGTACTGGCTCCTCTCGCGCTCAATCAACTCATTGAGTAATATAGTATAGCTTTGATAGCGCTCCTGAGAAATATGCCCGCGCCCAACCTCCTGTTTAACCCGGCAGTCCGGCTCCCCGAGATGGCGGCAGCTATGGCCAAACTTACAGTGATCTCTTTGCCCTCGCATCTCAAGAAAACAGTCGGCCAGTGTCAAAATAGACAATCCCTCGGGCAACTCTAGTTTGCTAAAGCCGGGCGTATCGACAATGTAAGCGTCCAGTTCGGGAACGAAAATCAACTCAACATGACGCGTGGTATGCCGACCATACCCCTTGCGTAGGTTAACCTCGCCTACGCCAACTTCCCTTTCCGGACAAAGATGCTTAATAACGCTTGATTTCCCAACACCAGACTGCCCTGCGAGGACAGAGGTGTGGCCACGCAGGGATGCCCATAGGGAGGCGATGTTTACGTCGGCGGACAGCGAAACCTCTACCACAGGGTAACCAGCCGGCCGATAAACCGAGGAAACAGCTACCCCAGAATCTAAATCGCACTTGTTGACGACCACAACCGCAGAAAGCCCCAACAACTCTGTCGCCACTAAGATTCTATCTATCAGCGCAAAGTTGGGGTGAGGGGCAAGAGCCGAACAAACTATGAGTACTTGCGTGATGTTGGCGACAGGGGGCCTTTCTAAAAGGTTTTTACGGGGCAAGATCTTGGTGAGGACACCCTCGCCGTCATTTAGGACATCTACTTCCACAAAGTCACCCACACAAGGACTTTCATTGTGTAGCCGCATCTTGCCTCTGGCTCGGCATCTGATTTCCCTATCCTCCAGCTGAACAAAGTAATACCCTGCCAGCAACCTGATAATGCGTCCCTGCAAGCGTTAAATGCCCCCTTAATCGATAACTTCTTCCCGGTCTATCCTGCCGTTAATGCGCACCAAAAGACGCATTGGGGCGAAGCCTGTAACCGGTATATGCAAATCACCATCAGCTCGGCTATGGGTGTCTTGATAGACCACTCGCCGTCCTTCGCGGTCATCGACAATTATTTCGACACGGGTGTTTTCGTTTAATCGATCTGCGGGTATGACCACAGTAACCCGCGCCTGCTTCCCACGACTGACTACAATAGCAACCTCTCCACCTATAGCTATCGCGGCCCCTGGCAGTGGTAGTTGCGATATGACCTTGCCAAATGGCACCGTGGCATGGAACTCTTGATTTATCGGCATCTTCACCGTCAGTCCCGCCTCGCGTAGGGCGACAATGACCTCACTTTCAGTCAATCCAACAAGTAAAGGAGTCTGCACCTCGGTGATAGCTCTCCCTAGGCTAACCACAATATCGATAGGAACGCCCCGCTCAGTTAGAAAGCCCGGACGAGGGTTTTGCGCAATGATCTGCTCGACCGGGGCAGTTTCATTATTTTCGGCAGTTTGCTGACCAATGGTGAACCCTCGCGCCGCGAGGGCCAGTTGAGCCTCCAAAAGAGAGAGTCCAACTAGTTGCGGCACTTCCAAGAGCTCAGGACCCCGACTCGGGATGAGCTCAACCAAACGCCCGGCTCTGACGGGGCGCCCGGCTGGAGGCTGCTGCCGAATTACGACATTAGGCGGTACTTCTGCATTAAATTCAGCCTCACGAATAGTGGGATTAAGTCCATCGCGACGCAGCAATCGCTCCGCTTCAGCTAAGGACTGACCAACAACATTCGGCACTATGACCTCAGGACGAGGCCAGAAGACATACAGTAAGGCACCACCGACAAGGAGCATGGTCAAGAACATACTAAGTGACACCATAGCTAGCCAGGGCAATTTCTTTCTTTGTTTCGGGCTCATGTTATCCACCTTCAAACTCGGAATATAGGTGTCCTCAAGCTCTCTTGGGACATCAGCGGGCTCCTTACCCCGTCGCCCCCCTTTGCTTGGCTCGACAGGCGGTCCGCCTATCCCAGACAGATGACCTAGGTCGCGGATCATCTCGGTAACCGACTGATAGCGCTTGCTCTGCTCTTTGAGCATTGCTTTGGTCACGATATGCTCGAGGTGCGGGGCAATATTTGGGGTTAATTCCCGGAGCGGCCGCGGATTCTCCTGCAAGTGCTTAAGTCCAATGGAAACAACATTATCTCCCGTAAACGGCACGACCCCAGTAAGCATCTCATACATCACAACCCCTAAAGAGTAGATATCGGAGCGCTCATTTGTGTAGCCGCCCCGCGCCTGTTCCGGGGACATGTAGTGCACCGAGCCCATGAGAGAACCGCTTTGGGTCAAAGTCAAAGTTGTAGTCGCCCGAGCAAGACCAAAATCTGTGACCTTGGCTTGTCCATCGCGGGTAATTAGGATGTTGTGGGGCTTTATATCGCGGTGAATTACACCATGCTGATGGGCGTGGCGGAGGGCTTCGGCAATCTGCATGGCAATATCAACCACTAATTCCGGCGAGATTGGTCCATGTTGAGCAATGAATTCTTTAAGTGTTTTTCCTTCTACATACTCCATGACGATATAGTATATATCATCGTCTTGACCAACATCATAGATGCCAACTATGTATGGATTGGAAAGACTTGCGGCAGCTTGGGCTTCGCGACGAAATTTGGCAATAAAATCACCGTCAGCAGTCAATTGGGCATTAAGGACCTTAATGGCCACTGTACGATTAAGCAGCGAATCTCTGCCTTTGTAGACAAAGGCAGTTCCTCCGCCACCTAGCCTATCTCCCAAGACGTACCGACCACCTAGCACTCTCACGTTCACTTACTGCACCCCCAGGCGAGCAACTAGGAGAGCGGTCACATTATCAGGGGCCCCTCGGTCCAGAGCGATTTCCATTAAGTGCGGCAAGACTTTTTCAGCCGGATGAACCTGCTCTAGGATGGTCGCGATTTCATGCTCCGACAGGAGCTTGGTCAGACCATCGGTGCAAAACAAGAACAACTCGATGTTGTCGTAGTCTACCTTCTGGCAGTCCACCTCTAAGTCTGCATGCACGCCAAGGGCGCGCGTTAACACATTTCTTTGCGGATGTTTTGCGGCGTCGCCCGGGGTCAACTCCCCTTTGCGCAGAAGCTCCTCAACGTAAGAATGATCGTCAGTTAAACGCTTCAGTCTGCCCTTGCCGAAAGCATAAGCTCTACTATCCCCCACATGACAAACATAAGCCACCGTGGGGAAAAAAAGGGCGGCAGTTAGAGTAGTACCCATGCCAGAATAATTAACGTCAGCCAAAGATTCCTTAAGCACCTTCCCGTTGGCACGGGAAACGGCAACGGGCAATACTTCCGCTGGCTCTAACACGCGAATAGTGTCGGCGACCCCTCGGGACAGCTCCTCCACAGCAAGGCGAGAGGCAATGTCTCCAGCCAAGTGTCCGCCCATCCCATCTGCCACAGCACAAAGAAACACCTCGCCCCCAAAAAGGATAATTTTCTCGCCAATAAGGGCATCTTGGTTCCTTTGGCGGACCTTTCCCTTGTTGGTCTCACTGAAAACTTGCCACAACTTAATACACCCCACTCGCTATTGCCGAATGTTTCCTCCCAATTGGCCACAAGCGGCACCGATTTCGCTACCCAGTTCCCGGCGGATAGTTGCAGTAAGGCCCGCCGCCGTCAGAATCTGCTGAAATTTCCTGGTGCGTGCCGGCGAGGGCCTCTCTAAGGCAGACCCAAGAAAAGGGTTCAATGGTATCAAATTGACATGAAACTTGCTGCCCTTGATTTTGCTGACTAATTCATCGGCATCCTTTTCCCGGTCATTAACGCCTTTAATCAGCGTGTACTCTATGGTCACCCGCCGACCGGTACTTTCGGCATAGTAATGCATAGTGGCCAAAATTTTGTTCAAGGCGTAGGTCTTCCCTGTAGGCATAAGCGTGGAGCGCAATTCATCGTTGGGGGCATGTAAGCTAACACTCAAGTTGATTGGCAGGTCCTCATGGGCGAGGCGCTCCATTTGGGGCACTAACCCACAGGTGGAGACCGTAATGCGGCGCGGGCTTATGCCGAACAGTGGACTACAGGTGAGCCTGATAAACCCAATTGTTTCATCATAGTTGTCAAGAGGTTCGCCCATACCCATCATCACTATGTGGGTTATTTTTGCATTCTTAGCGCGCAACAAGTTGTTAGCCAAAAGTAACTGGGACACCATTTCATGGCGCGTTAAGTTGCGCCTAAAACCACTGGTGCCAGTCGCGCAAAAGGAACAGGCCATTTTGCATCCTACTTGGGAAGAAACACACAGTGAAATGCCATGATGGTACTGCATGACTACCGCCTCGATGGCCTGGCCGTCACCGAGGAGAATGGCTAACTTTGTCGTAGTCGCATCATGATGCTCAGCTACCACGCGCGAAAAAGTTACCGGAACGCCGGAAGACTCGAGGTCCTCCCGCAAGGATTTAGGCAGGTTAGCCATGTCGGCATAATTGACCACACCGTGAGTAAAGACCCATTCCTCGATTTGTTTGAGTCTGAACTTAGGCTGACCGAGGGTTTCCAGCCACGATATACGCATTTCTTGAGTCATGGAAACAAAATCTATTGACAAGTACCCTCACCTCCATTCAATTTACTTTGCGCTCGAGTGCAGCGATGAAAAAACCGTCGATATTATGACGGTGGGGCCAGAAGTACCGTCCCCAAAGGGAATTAAGTGGGCTAAATTCCTCCCGCATGGCGAGCAAGTAATCCACTACTTCCTCGGTTTCCTCAGGCTCCGTAGTACAGACACTATACACCAAAATACCGCCCGGCGCGACCAAATCCGCTGCGCCAATAATTAAGTTGCGCTGCAAGTCCCGCATGGCGAAAATGTCCTGTTCCTGGCGATTAAGACGAATGTCGGGTTTGTGGCGCAGCACCCCAAAACCCGTGCACGGCGCATCAAGGAGGACGCGATGGGCATCCGACACTACTTCATGGGCGCGCAGAGCTGGCAGCGCATGG
>QLUC01000170.1 GCA_018725275.1 Bacillota bacterium
AAACAGTATCCGAGGGTTATCTACGGTGTTAGCACCGATGCCCGGGACGTCCGAGCTGTGTCTTTCGAGGGCGACGCAACCTGGAGGGTTGTTGAGATTGAGGGTCTATACTATAGCCCTCTTGCCGATCGCCCCGAACTTGACGAGCGGTGGGATGTCTTACTTGACCAGCTTAGCGAAGGCTATGACCTTCATCTTTGCTGAGTCGCCCAGGGCCGGGGGCGAAGGAAAGGAGGGGGAATAAATGAAATGCCCAAAATGTGGTTGCAAGATGACCTTGGGGACCCCACACACCGATTATCCGTGTAAACAGTGGGAGTGTCGTTGTGGCTACATCCAGGTAGAGGTGATGTAGAAGAGGCATGAAGCCCAGGGGCCGGGGGCGAAGCCGGCCCATTAAACCCAAATAAGAAGGAGGAGAAATGGAACTGACGAGAGAGGAGATCAAGGAGAGAATCGCAGACCTGAAGGAGAGGCAGCAAGACTTGGCCTGGAACCTGGTTCTGCCGAGAACGAGAGAGGAGATCAGAATGAAGGTCGCAGATTTACAAGATGAGATAGAGATCTTGGAGGAAGAGCAGTAAGCCCTAGCTTGGCCTAGGGCTTACTAAACGCAACAGAATATGTTATAATAATAGTAGAAGGATAAAAGAAGGAGAAACTTAAATGAGCACAACTACTTGGTACAAACTGGACACCGATCCCAGCCTCAATATGGCTGATTGGGAGATTGAAGAACACTATCAGCGCATGGAGCGGTACGGGATCTGGGACAGCCGAAAAGAATGGTGGACATCTGATTCGAGGAATCTTCCGGATGAGAGACAACTTGAAGCCCGAATCGACAGGGAGGGGTTTATCATCCGAGAAATCTCCCATGTAAATCCGGATGAAATTGAGGGGTGAATAGCGCCCAGGGCCGGGGGCGAAGCCGGCCCGACAAATCTCGGTAGAAAAGGAGGAGGTAAATGTTCTGTCCGTACAAGTTTAACCCATCTACCCTAGATCGTGATGGCTCGTGCAAGCTGGATGCCTGTCAGTGCGAGGAGGAGCGCTGTGCCTTGTGGGAGCCCACCACAGCCTCATGCTCCCTCTTTACCTTTGCCTGGCTACAGGCTCGCCAACACTATTACCCATCGGAGCATCACCCACGCTCCCCGCAGCGAACATAGACACCAGGGAAACCATGAGGCTGAACCATGACACGTGACACAGTTCGTATTATCCGCCACTGCCGCATTTGTGATCGGCCTTACCGTTGCTTAGACGGACGCTCTGCCCTCCGTGTACTCGGGCACGCTTAGCTCGGGTACCGGAAGACAAGCTCAAACGGAGGGCAACATGAGCTTATATGCCCGAGGAAGGAGGTGGGAGTATGAAGTAAAGTCTCGGCTGGAGGCCTCCGGGTGGCTAGTTTGCCGGTGCGCTAGTTCCAAACCCTTTGACCTGATAGCCTTCCGTCCGGGGAGGCTGCCCATGTGGGTCGAATGCAAGCTCGGCAGGCGTCCGTCCCGAGGGATCACCCAGGGGCTCCAGGCACTAGCCACGGCGAATGGGGCTAGATATATCGTAGTAGTAAAAAAATCAAGGCAAAACAAGAAGGAGGTTAGACATTAGAGGAAACATGAGGGAGAGAAAGTGGGATCACGAGGTAATGGTCAGGCTAGAGAACTCTGGGTGGCTTGTCTTCAAGTGCGCTGCGCCCAGTTGGACTGGAAGAAAGTTTCTCGACTTGATAGCGTTTCACCCAGGGAAGCTACCCCTGTGGGTCAACTGTAAGTTCCCCCGGCGCCCACCCCCAGATGAAACGTTGATGCCTCGCAACCTTGCTAAGGCAAATGGTGCCCGCTACATTATCCCAATCAAAAAACAAAGCGAAGGAAGAAGGAGATAAAACATGACTGAGTTCGATTTTACCAACCAGCACCCGATGTCGTTACACAACCCCGGTGAGCTACTGATCCATCTGCAGGAACATCTGTCCTGGAGCAGGATTCATCTGGATGAGTACCGCCATCGCTACCCTGGTTCTGTTGTAGACAGTGCCCTATGCGAGGTCCGTGACAGAATCAGACAGGCATTGGCATACATGGAGTTCGGGGATATCGACCACAAGGAGGAATCACATGACTGATCGCTCCAAGAACAACCGCTTTCGGCTCTTCCATCGCCGACTCAACGACTTCTGCGTCGTCGATGCCCCGTCTGCGCAGGAGGCCTGCGCCCGGTTCGGGTGGGTGATCGAGGACGTCTGGGCCCGCATGCGTGTTCGTAGCCACGATCGGCATCACTGGGTAAATATCACCCCGCAACACCTGCAGCATACCGCAAAGGAGGAGGACTCACATGACTGACCAGCCCGTGATTCACACTTACCGTCTCTACCATCGGCTACTGAGCTACTCACGCGATGTCCGCGCCACATCTGCCCAGGAGGCGTGTGAAAAGCTCGGCTGGCTGATCGGGGATGTCTGGGTCAGCTGTCTCGGCCCGGCCAAGCACCCATCTGAGCTGCCCCCGGAGAGAATGAAAGGAGAATGATATGGAGATCAAGCAGCTAATTTGTCTACGGTGCG
>QLUC01000171.1 GCA_018725275.1 Bacillota bacterium
CTGACTGGGTCTGTTATCGGTAAGCAAGACAGGGCAGATATCAGTAGCGACAGAAACAGTAGTTTCACGAAAATGCCCCTTCACCTTAAAAACCGCTTCCATAATTATGATATAATTGATGTGCTTGCGACACAAGTCCGATTTTGCGACATATGTCGCTCAGGGAGAGTGATGAGGGTTGAGTGTTTGCTTATGTCGAGCTGTACAAACACCAATCGCGGTACACGGCGACCTTCTAGGAGCGTATGCCTTACTAAAAGCGTCGACGCAAATGAAAAAGTGACCGGTACTTGCCCCTGATTACGAATTAGCCCAGTTTGCTTGGTGGCGCTAAGTCCTGTAAAACCCGGCATGTCGCGGCATTAAGCATGGATGTTGCAAGCCCCCGTAAAGGAGTGCGTTATCATGCCCAAGAAAATAATCGCCATTATCTTTGAGGGCGGGCACCCCGACCACTGGGTGACTGAGGCCCTCGCCGCCGTGCGCGCCGCGGTGGCCCTAGACACCATCGCCAAAATACGCCAAGTGCCCCTGATAGATTCCATTGTCCTGGCGACGAACTATGCTGATCTCGCTGGGCGGGCGAGGGCAGTGGGGGTCACAGTGCATGAACAAAGCGGTTCCTTTCACTTTGGGAGGGAGCTACAAGAGATAATTCGCCGCACCGAGGCGGACGGGGTGCTCTGCTTGGGCGGTGCGGCGGCTCCGTACCTCACCATAACGGAATTTCAGGCCATCGCCGCGAGCCTGGAAAGTGAGGACAACATCGTCCTCACCAACAATCCCCAGTCCGCCGACCTCATCGCCTTTACCCCGGCCACGGCTGTGCTCAGGGTGGAGCCACCCACAGCTGACAATGCCCTCGCCACGGTGCTGCGCGACCAGGCGGGGCTCAAGCGCGAGCTGTTGCCGCATTCCCTCGGGGTGCATTTTGACCTAGATACACCGACCGATGTTTTGCTCATGGCCTTGTCAGAACATAACGGCCCCATGGTGCAAGGTGCGCTGGCCAAGCTACAGTGGCCGACGGCCCGCCTAAGAGCGGCGCTACAGCGCCTTAGCCAGAGGCACTGCGAGATGGGCCTCATCGGTCGCATTAGCCCGCAAGTGATGGTGCAGCTTAATAGCCGCACCTTTGCCCGCCTGCGTGTCTTTTCTGAGGAGCGGGGCATGAAGGCCCTTGGTCGCAGCGAAAGCGGCCAAGTGGTCAGCCTACTGGGGCACTTCATCGAGGCGGTGGGAGCGGGAAACTTTTTTTCTTACTTGAGCAAGACTTGCGATGTTTGCTTTTTCGATACGCGGGTCCTTTTCGCCCATCGCCAGCTACGGCTTAGCGAGTCGGAAAGATTTCTTTCGGACTTAGGCCTGTACCAAGAAATTACCCACCCCTGGCTCAAAGACTTCACCCGCGCCGCCGTCGACTGTGCCATCCCCGTCATTCTCGGCGGGCATTCCCTCGTCAGCGGGGGGCTGTGGGCGGTGCTCGACCTGCTCGGCACCCAGCGCGAGCAAACAAAAATATTGTAGAAATTTGCGTTATCCACAAGGTGCAACACCTAGGGCCAAAGAATAACTATCCCTTGTGCAATGGTAGGAGGTGCTCTGGTGGAAAGGGACAGGACAGTCTTAATAGAAGAGTGGGTTGGCTCTCTGCAAGGGGTGCAGTCAACGCGGGCGGTCTTAAACGACCAAGGCGAGATTACGGAGCTGCACATCCTCAGTGACGACAAGCGCAACCCCCGACAAATTGTGCGGGACATCGAGACTGTGCTCCTCGTGAAGATGGGCATCAACATCGACCACAAGCGCATCAGCGTCGTGCAGTTTGCCAAGGACCCGGGAGCAGGCGAAGCGAGAATTAGCCTGCAGGGCATCAGCTTCAAATTGCATAAAATTACGGCGGAAGTCAGCGTCGGCCTGAGCCTGGGCGAAAAGACCGCCGAGGTCACCCTCTCGGGTCCTAACTCGCGGCAAAACCAGGGGCGCCTCGTGGCCGCGGCCACCCTCGCCTCGCTGAAGAAGCTGCTCGGGGGCTTGGTCGAGTTTGTGGTGGAAGACGTCTCTTACCTTAATTTCGCCTGTGGCGAAGCCGTGGTCGTCGCCTTGACCCTCATCACCCCCGCCGAGGAAGAAACTCTGGTGGGCTCAAGCCTAGTGAAAGAGGAAGCTAAAGAAGCTGTCGTTAGAGCCACGCTCGATGCGGTCAATCGCCGCTGGCAGCGTTTAATAGGTTAAAGTTTGGGGGGGCACATAAAACTCTTCGAGCGGAGCGGCTTCCTGTCCCCAACTAGCGGAGCGGGGCAGAGGACCGAGCGAAGGAGGTTTTATTGTGAAGAAGGTAGTTAAGGTTCTCGTGTCCCTGGTTGGTGCTGGGTATTTGAAATGGTAGAACCCCGCCCCCCCTTTTTTTAAGACAAAGGCAGGTGCAGCATGGGACTAAAATTGCGCCTGTATGTAGGCGCCGTCATTATGGGCTGGCTCTTGATGCTGGTCCGGCTCGGGTGGCCGGCAAGTAGGGCAGAAATCGTGGACATAATGCTCTTT
>QLUC01000172.1 GCA_018725275.1 Bacillota bacterium
CGAAATTACGGTTACCCTGCTCCTGGCTATAGCCTCCCCCTACATGGCCTTGGTTGAAATTGCCGTAGCCTGTTCCATACTGAGCAGGGCCGATGGCGTGGCTACTCCGCGCCCAATCGGGGAGATTGGCTTGCTGATTATCTGTCATTTTCTTTCCTCCCTTGATGTTTGTCAGGCTATCGCCTACAGTGCTATTTTTCTCAGCCTAGACAACCCTATGCAGCCTTTTACTAAGAAAAATGACAACGGACAAAATATTGTTGGGAGGTGCGCTATGACTGATTTTTCGCGCTTGTGATGAACTTACGGATGCGCTCTAGTCCTTCGTCTAGGCGCGGGTCCGGGGTGGTGAGGGAGATGCGAAAATACCCTTCACCATATTGGCCGAAACCGACCCCCGGCGAAACAATTACCCCTTGGCTCGCGAGAAGCTCCATGGCAAAGTCCTGCGAAGAGGCGAACCCTGGGGGAATGCCAAGCCAGACATACAAGGAAGCCTTGGGCAGCTCACACTTCAGTCCAAGGTTATTGAGCATGGCCACGACACGATCCCGGCGCGCCGTGTATATGCCGCGCATGCGCTCAATGGTCTTTTCTGGGCTGGCCAATCCTTCCATGGCGGCAAACTGAATGGCCGTGAACTGGCCACTGTCCGTAGCTGTCTTCACCTTCCTGAGGGCAGAGATCAGTTGTTCCTGACCATAGGCAAAAGCAACACGCCACCCCGTCATATTGAGAGGTTTAGAGAGCGAATAAAGCTCGATACAACATTCCTTTGCTCCCTCTACCTGCAAAATACTCGGGGCGACAAAGCCGTCAAAAGTAATCTCCGCATAGGCGTTATCATGGCAAATGACAATATTGTGCTGCTTGGCGAAGGCCACCGCCTCTCTAAAGAACGCGATATCAGCCACAGCAGAGGTGGGGTTGTTGGGGTAGTTCAAATACATAAGGCGGGCACGACGCAAAATATCTGCCGGAATGGCGGAAAAATCCGGTAGATAGCTGTTTTTTTCTAATAGCGGCAGGCGATATGGCTCGGCGCCCGCTAAAACCGCAGACATAAAGTAGACTGGGTAAGCAGGGTCTGGCACTAGGACTACATCCCCCGGGTTCGCTACGGCCAGAGCAAAATGGGCGATGCCTTCCTTTGAGCCAATGAGCCCGACCAGCTCCCGATCGGCATGGATATCAATCGCGAAGCGTCTTTTCAAATAAGCCGCCGCACTAGCCCGAAAGGCGGGGTCACCATCATATTCGGGATACTGATGTGTTGCCGGTTTGTGCTTAATTATGTTTACCATGGCATCGACGATAAAGTCTGGCGTCGGGAGATCGGGGTCGCCCACGCCAAGGTTTATGAGGTCGACGCCTTGCGCCTTGGCCTCCCACTTAAGCCTGTCTATTTCAGCGAACAAGTACTTCGGCATGCTGGTTATGCGATCTGCGATTTGCATTTTGGCCTCCTTGTGTTTATGGGTTTAGTGAGGGTCGACCACGCCGCTCATGCGGATGACCCCGAGGTCGCCGCGACGCTACGCTGTGTCTTTAGGTTCTCGGCCACATAATTATACAGTCCCTGCAAAAAATCATTCAACTGCTCAGCACCAATACCATCTACGGTTGGCTCGCACCTGCCGCTACAGCCATCTACCACCCCAACAGCACAGAGTTGCTCTAGCAACAGCCGCTCCTCCCGCGGAGTGGGAACAAAATTTATGCCTGCCAAGAGCGACAAGGCGGCTACTAGGGTATAGGCTCCCCAGTTGCTGACCCCGGCGGCGAGCACCACCTCTGCCTCGGTCGCCGCTTTTATGGACTTCCCATCCGGGGCCACTGCCACGCTTTTCGCCAGAGCCCCGCAGCCCAGTTCATTGCCACCGTCGCCGATGGACACTGTAAAGACCCCCTGCATTTTGGCGTAGTTAAAGGCTCTATCCAGCAGCGGGACATGGGCCGATATCAAATGGCCGCGCATATCGCGGCACTCCCCGTCACAACCTTGGCCCGGGTACTCTATCGCAACAAAGACATCGCACCGGAGTTCATCCAGTAGTTGTTCTTCTACCTGCCCTGGGGGCTTTAACACCACAGGGCAAGTGAGCCCTAAGAATCGCTGCGAACACTCTAAGGCTTGACTGCCGGCTGCCGGAGACAGTAAGACTACTTCCTGCCCAGTTCCTAGGAGCGCTCTAGCCAGAAAAACAGCCCCCAAGGGGCCGTCACTTTCTATCGCCTGGGCTTCTGGGATGAAGAATCCTGTCGCAATGGCCACGCGCTTGGTCTGCTCTAACCGGCGCGCCACACGCTCGAGGCTACCTGCCCTTAATAGACCTGCAAACCCACGCCGGCTCGGGTCAAAGCGCAAGTAGCACTCTAAATCCTCCCACACGGCGACCACCTCAATTCTCTCCTCATAATGCTCGCAAACGCTCCAACAACTTCTCTCGGTTAGGCGCAACGACTGGGTCACCATCGACCAAGACAACATAAGTAGAGGCACATTCCCCACAG
>QLUC01000173.1 GCA_018725275.1 Bacillota bacterium
ATGATTGCCGATGGCGTTGTCGCAGCCCTAGGCCAAGGGGCCAGCCCCTACCTCATAACTGCAGTTCTGTTCCTTGTGGTGGGAGGGCTTACACAGTTCATGTCCAACACGGCTGCCGCAGCTGTACTGGCACCATTGGCCCTAGTCATTGCCAATGGACTAGGAGCGGACCCTCGTGCGGTGCTCATGACAGTTGGCATGGTTGCTTCTTGCGCCTTTGCAACTCCTGTGGGTACCCCGCCAAACACCTTGATTGTAGGCCCGGGGAAGTTTAAGTTCTTGGATTACACCAAGGTGGGTCTACCGTTGGTGCTGCTCATGTTTGTTGTTTCCGTAGTGCTAATACCAATTATTTGGCCGTTCTTCCCATGATTGACGCAGCGACTGTGCATCTCATCTCATGAAAGGAGAGTTCAGAGCGCCGCAGCTAAGCACCACCAAGACTACTACGTTGCGGAAACTGATCGCCGATGAGGGTATCATAGTAGCCCCGGGGGCGTTTAATGCCTTTTCGGCTAAGATCATTGAAAACGCAGGGTTCCCGGTTGTGTATCTAACGGGTTACGGGGCCTCTGCCAATCTGTTGGGAGCTCCAGATTTTGGGTTGTTGACGTTGACCGAAATGGCGGATCACGCTGCGCGAATGGCCCAAGCGGTCGATGTCCCCGTAATCGCGGATGCCGATACCGGCTACGGAAACGCCATAAATGTCCGGCGTACCATCGCGGAATACGAGCGGGCAGGCGTAGCGGGCATCCAACTCGAGGATCAGATTCATCCCAAACGATGTGGTCACATGGAAGGCAAGGAAATCATCACTGGCGAAGAAATGGTGCAAAAGCTCAAAGCCGCAGTCGATGCTCGGAAGGACCCCGACTTTGTCATCATTGCCCGAACCGATGCCCGAGCCCTTCTCGGCCTTGAGGAAGCCATTCGCAGGGCGCGGATGTATGCCGATGCCGGAGCCGACATTATTTTCGTAGAAGCACCGCAGGATCAGGGCGAACTAGCGCGTGTGGCAAGGGAAGTAAAAGCCCCTCTTTTGGCCAACATGATCGAGCATGGCAAAACTCCTCTCCTCAGTGCCTCGCAGCTGCACACCCTAGGATACAAAATTGTGATTTTCCCGTTGGCAATGTTGTATGCTGCTACAAAGGCGGTTATGTCTTGTGCTCATATCCTCAAGCAGGAGGGCACCACCGTGAATGCTATTGATGACATGTTGCCGTTTCACGCCTTCAACGATTTGATTGGGTTACCACTCTACCGAGAGCTAGAGAAAAAGTACAGCGCATCAGAGAAAAGGAGGTCTTAGTTTGACCGACAAAGTGCACCACCTGACATCCATATTTGCCAAATTTCTTGACGTCGTCGGCAAAAGGCTCCCGGATGATATTACACACAAACTAACCGAACTCCGGGCTAACGCCGCGCCTGGTCTCGAGCGCGTAGTCTACGATTCCATGTTCGATAACATGGAGCAAGCTCTCACCCTCAATCGCCCTATCTGCCAGGATACCGGCGTAATTAGTTTCTATGTGAAAGCCGGCGTCGATTCCAAGCTCTTGCCCCTTCTCAAAGAGTCTTTGACGCAGGGTGTCAAGGAGGCCACGCGCAGTTCGCCTTTGCGCCACAATGCCGTCGAGATCTTTGATGAAAAGAACACCGGTACCAACATCGGCGAGCGGATTCCCTTCATTAACTGGGATCTTGTCCCGGGCAATGGTGTGGAAGTCGAAGCCTATATGGCCGGGGGTGGCGGCAGTTTGCCCGGCAGGGCCATAACTCTTATGCCGAGCGCGGGTTATGAGGGCGTGGCTAAGTATGTGTTTGACACCATGGTGGAGTTAGGAGTAAACGCCTGTCCTCCACTCCTTATAGGAGTAGGCATTGCGGGGTCGGCGGAGATTGCTTCGCTCTTGTCCAAGAAGGCGATTCTGCGTCCCATCGGCACTAAACACCCCAACCTGCGTGGGGCAGAGTTTGAAAAGTTGCTCGCGGACGGACTTAACAACCTCGGCATCGGTGCCCAAGGTTTGCCCGGCCAAGCTTTTGTCATGGGTGTGCACGTGGAGTCGGCTGCTAGACATCCTTCCTCACTGTCCGTGGGTGTCAGTGTGGGTTGCTGGGCACATCGTCGCGGCACATTGAGTCTCCGAGATGACATGAGTTACGAGTTACTCTCGCACCGGGGGGTGTCACTATGAAGAAGGTACTCCATACGCCAGTTACCAATGAGGATCTGCAAGACATCAAAGTTGGCGAGGTCGTGTACTTGACAGGGCGCATAGCCACTTGCCGCGATGTTGGTCATCGGCGCGTGATTGCGCTTGGGCAAGATTTGCCTTACTCAATCGCCGGGGAAGCCATCTTCCACGCCGGTCCCATAGTGGAACCAACTGAACAATGGTACAAAATGGTGGCCATCGGGCCTACCACGAGTATGCGCATGGAAAGGTTCGAGGCGGAATTCA
>QLUC01000174.1 GCA_018725275.1 Bacillota bacterium
CCTTGCCGGTTATGGCGGGGGCAAAAAAGCCATTATGCCTGGGGTCTCCAGTTACGAAAGTATTATGGCTAATCACAAACTCTCTCTGAATCCAAATGGATCGGGGCTTAATCCTGATGTCCAGGCAGGAAAACTCTTTGGCAACCCCCTTTCTGAAGATATGGTAGAAGCGGCACGCATGGCCGGTGCCGACTTCATCGTCAACAGTATCGTAAACGATGAACACAAACTGGCTCTGGCTGTAGCCGGAGACTTAACCGCAGCTCATGAAGCTGGCGGCGTACTGGTGGACGAATACTTCGGTGTGCCAATCCAAGAATTGGCTGATCTTGTCATCGCTTCATGCGGCGGCTATCCTAAAGATATCAATCTCTATCAAACGTATAAAACAGCACATAATATGGTAAGGGCTTTGAAACCGGGCGGCGTTGGTATCCTGCTCTCCCAGTGCTGCGAAGGAATCGGTAACGATAAATTCCGCACCATCTGTACCGACTTCCCTGACAACGAAGCACGGGAAGTCGAACTGAGAAACAACTACGAGATTGCCAGTTTTATGGGTTATACCCAACTTCTCTGGACACAGCAAAATCGCATCATTATCGTAACCAGCTTGCCGAAACAGGAAATTCGCCAAATGGGCATGATTCCTGCCTGTACGCTGGACGAAGCACTGTCTATCGCGGAAGGCCTCCTTGACGATAACTATAAAGTTTACCTGATGCCATATGCAGCCACCACCTTCCCCTTGCTTAGCAAATATAAAAATTTAGGCTGAGTTCAAACATATTGTTGCTTAGCTGACATTTTTCGTACCTGTTCCTCACAATAAGCCGGGAGACCCGTACCATTGGTTTCCCAGTTGCGAAACATGACCTTATGCGAAAGGAGGGATAACCATGGGAATGAATTTTGAGGTGTCTGTGATGATGCCTTTCATAGCCCTCGGGTGGATGGCCGCCGTGATATTTTTGGTGGCCACTGTTCTGGCAGTGCACTACTACATTGCCGGCAAGACTGTGGAATATGAGCGCGCTAAAAGGATCGCCATAATACTGCTGGTTTTCGTACTAGGGTTAATCTTGTTGACAACTCTCTTCTTAACAATGCGCCCGTTCTAGTGGCCTTGCCGTGGGTGAGGGTTGTGCTAATTATCGATATCAATGAAAACCACAAAATCTGCTACGTCGAGCCGCAACATAGCTGCTTCAGGCTCAGGGGCGCCACTATCTCCCATTATCTGAGCGAAGACGATGGTGCCCCGAAACCCTGGGCCTGCAAAAGCGATGCTCATATCCTCGGGCGAGCGGTCGACCCTCTCCTGCTCCTGTGGAGCTTCTTGCAACCAGGACAGAATGCCCGGCGTAAAATCGATGGTCGCAAGGTGATCCCTTTGCCCAACAGCCATTTTTAGCACCCTGCTGTCTAGGTCAAACCCCGCCTTTATACCTTCGCCGATGGGCGACAGTAATTTCGGCAGCCCTTCGCTTGAAAAATAATAATCATAGCCCTCGATGGAGAGCACCTGGGTGGTGGCACCGGCGCGCACGAGGCGGAACCACATCGCAGTGGCTGCGTAACTATGCCGCAGAGCAAAGCCAAAGACTTGCGGCATTTCGTCCACAGTAAATTGCGGCGGCACATGGCGTAGCTCTGCCAAGCGCTCCCGCTTGGAAAAGTACTGTACGATGCGGCTGATTTCTACCTTGTCGGCGGGTGTAAGTTCAGCTTCTGCAGGTCGCACCTGCCCATCCTTTAACATTCCCTGTCTTTCGAGCATGGCGGTGAGGCGGGCGTTTTGACTATGCTCCGCCACTGCGACCGCACCAAAAGGGCCAAGAAGAGAGGCCAGTAGCAGTGCCGCTAGCGACACCGGCAATAAAATCCCTAGAGGGCGCCGCACCAAGGCGAGGTACTTGAGGGCAAGGACAGCCCAGAAGGCGACAAGCCCCACGTAGTATCTTGCTTCTGTCACCCCGAAGGCGTTTATTCTAATGGCCAGGGCCGCAAAAAGCATGGCTAAAGGTGGGAGCATGAGCATGGGAAATAGTCGTTCGAACTTGGTAGGCCCCTCATCCGGCCGGCGATAGGCGATGCTTAGGAAAAGCACCGCCACCGTCAGGAGAGCAAACCACAGCACGAGGTGGGTGATGGCCCCCTTTGGCCACATCAAGGTGACTAAAATATAGCCAAAGTAGAAATAGAGTACGGCCATATATATGGCCATCAAGGGCTTGACGAGGTAATCTACTAATTTGGGCAGTAAAGCTGGACAGAACTTGCCTTCACTGCTGTCAAACTCCCCGGCGCGAGGGATTTGCAGCAAAAAGTGACCAACCGAGAAGGCGCAGGCCACCCAAACGAAGATGGTGCTGATGCTCTCGCCTCGCACTCTATCGCCAAACAAAGTGGCAATCGCCACGTAGATAAGTAGCACCCCTACGAGCAACACGCCTGAGTAGAGGGCTGTGCCC
>QLUC01000175.1 GCA_018725275.1 Bacillota bacterium
CGGACAAGCTCAAGGACAAACCCCGCAAGATTGAGAAGTTCCTCAAAAAGTTGGCAATCGATCCCGAAACAGGCGAAGTTGTGGACACTAAGATCTATTTGTTCATCATTGTGCGCGAGGAAGTCACGCGTGCGGGCCTGCACAAAGAGATATGGCAGTGCTTTGCGGTTCTTCCCGGCGTGCGCACCGTTGGCGTGATGGGGGATGAGCGTACATACGCTGAAGTTATCGCCGTGCGCGCTGTGTCCTCGCTAGATGCCATGACGGCAGACTGGTACCGTATGCCGCATGAGGTGCTCGACGTGATATCGCGCCGAATCGTCAACGAAGTCAAGGGCGCCAACCGCGTCGTCTACGACATCACTTCCAAGCCGCCTGGGACTATTGAATGGGAATGACCAACTACTACTATTCACCTGCAGCAAAGAATGCTACAGGGTTGTTTTTTGCGCGAAAATTTAGCCTCTTGGCAGGACATCCAATGTGCGGCAGCGAATAATGATCTACCACAATGGAGGTTGGAGGTGATAATTTACAGAAAAAGGTACAGGGTGGCGAGTTTGGTGTGGATTTGCCTAATGGTTGCTATCTAGGGGAGGAGACACTGTGGAGAATCGAAAAAACCTTATGGGTTATGTCAATCTGCTGCAGGGACGTTTAGAGTCAATTCTGATGTGGCTCGTCTATCCCTTGGTTGCCGTTATGGTGGCCGAGATAGTGGCGAGGTACTTTTTCTTGCGGCCCCTGCCCTGGGTGCGAGACGTTTCAATCTGGCTTTTTGCTGTTCCCTTTATGCTTACGGTGGCCCACTACTACAATAAAAAGGCGCACATCTCGGCAGAGGACCTTGTGCATGTCTTCCGCTTGAACGCACCTCAACTGGCAATTATTGACCTCCTCCATCACATCATCATCTTGTCTGTAGCCGGGTTCTTGTTTTGGCCCTCTCTGCAAGCGACCATTAGGTCGTTTAGCCTACAGGAACTGTCTGGAATGACTACGTGGAGACCCATACTGTGGCCTTTTCGCGCTGTCATTCCTATGACCATGCTGCTTCTTGGGCTGCAGGGCCTCTCCGGCATACTTGAGGCGGTCAAAAGGCTGCAAGGGAGCGACAAACAATGAACCCCTCTGTATTAACTGCGATTATGTTTGTACTCCTCTTAGTGGGGATCGGCTCGGGTATGCCAGTCGCATCTGTGTTAGCAGGGCTAGGGTTGTTCACGGGTCTAGCGGTTTGGGGAATGCGCAGTGTGCCCATCATGGTGTCGGCCATTTACGGCACTATGACCAGCGACGTGCTAATCGCCTTGCCCCTGTTCGTGTTTATGGGTTGTATGATGGAAGCCTCAGGTGTAGCAGATCGCTTGTTCATGAACTTGAGGGTACTTATGGGTTCCATGCGGGGCGGCTTAGGGATTGTAGCTATCCTGTTGGCCACGGTTCTGGCTGCTACTACGGGCATCATCGGCGCATCTATCGTTATGATGGCGGCATTAGCTCTGCCCAGCATGCTCAAGGCAGGGTACAATAAACCCCTAGCGGCAGGCATTATTTGCGCCGGCGGAAGTTTGGGTATTATCATACCGCCGAGCAATATGCTCATCATTTATGCGCTATCGGCCGGGGTGTCCGTTGTGTCGCTGTTTGCTGCAGCCGTGATCCCAGGTCTCTTGTTGGCAACTTTCTACATCGCCTACGTTGCCATCCGCTGTCACTTAAACCCAGAACTAGGCCCACCTCTCCCAGCTGAAGAGATGCAAAAAATACAGTTCATGCCATTTATGCGCGACCTCCTCACGTCTCTTGTCCCCCCGGTGATCCTGATTCTAGCGGTTCTGGGCACTATATTTCTGGGTATCGCAGCCCCCGTTGAAGCCTCGGCAGCAGGCGCCTTCGGTGCAACTTTGCTCGCCGCATCCAACAAGCGCGTGAATCTTGACGTGCTAAAAAAGGCCTCCCAGCACACACTGCAGATCTCCACCACAATTCTGTGGCTGGTCGTTGGTGCCAACATGTTTACAGCCATCTTCCTCGTCTTAGGAGGGGGTAGGGTCGTGCATGACGCGATGATGTCTGTGGGTGGGGGAAATCCCATGGTCGTACTGGCCATTATGATGGTCCTACTGTTTGTCCTTGGCAAGCTCATCTGTTGGGTCGGTATCCTGCTTATCACGGTGCCCATTTTTACACCGATCGCAGGCAGCCTCGGGTTTGACCCCATCTGGTTCGCTTTGTTAGTGTGTGTGAACCTCCAGATGTCTTTGTTAACCCCGCCCTTTGCCTACTCTATTTTCTATCTCAAGCAGGCAGCCCCACCGGAGCTGACCCTATTCGACATGTACAAGGGAGTATGGCCGTTTATCGCGCTGCAAGCGCTAGGTTTACTGGCCATAATAATATTCCCAGACCTAGTTCTCTGGTTGCCGCGGCTACTATACCAACGTTAGTTCAAG
>QLUC01000176.1 GCA_018725275.1 Bacillota bacterium
TTTTCACTGGAGGTCTGACCAGGTCGGTCGAAGACCTGCCGAGAGAGTCTATCAGGGGCTTGCTGCATGAGGCGTGCATACAATCGAATTCTAGCAAGCTCTATCTGGGACCCGATGTTGAGACATCCAAGTTCAGACCTCCTGATGTGTTGTGCTGTGGCTTTCTTTACGAGTAAGATAGCTCCCAGCGCTCCAGACTGTACTGTCTCAAAGTGCTTGAGGCAGGCCACAGAAGGAGTCCAGAACTCAGATCCATACAAGCCTGCCCTGATTGCACAGGCCTTGTAGACGGTGGTCCGCAAGGCTGCAGTCAGGTGCTTCTTGTACAAGACTGGCTTGATCATGTTGATGCTGTTCTTGAACTTGGATAGCCTCTCCTTGGCTGCCTTGTTCCAGCACCCTGTCCTGGTGAGTATGACTCCCAGGTACTTGTACTTGCAGACAACAGGGATGGGCGCCCCCTGGACCACTAGCCTGAACTTGGGCCTGTTCTGCTTGGTCCCCACGATCATGAGCCCGCACTTGGTGTGTCCGATTTCCAACCGCCACTTGGCTAGCCATCTGCTCACTGCAGCTGCTATCCTGTGGATGTCTGATACCGTTTCTGCCATGAACAGGCCATCGTCTGCAAAGAAGAGAGATGATAGAGGGATGCCCCTATGTACCAGGGTGGAAGACTTGTCCATTTCTTCCACCAAGTCATTGATGAAGACGTCAAAGAGGACAGGCGAGAGCACGCAGCCCTGCTTCAGTCCTATTCCTATCTCGAACGAATCCGAGACGTCTCCATTGGCCCTCACCACACAGTCTACCCTGCTGTAGAGAGCCCTGAGCATCCTTACCATCTTGCCCCGGCATCCCATCTGCCGGAGCTTCCACCATAGTCCTGACCTCCACACTCTGTCATAGGCTTTCTTTATGTCTACGAATAGGAGGAACATTGGTTTCC
Source organism: Bacillota bacterium (assembly GCA_018725275.1). Lineage (GTDB taxonomy): Bacteria > Bacillota > UBA994 > UBA994 > UBA994 > BS524. Next base: position 950 of record QLUC01000176.1, read on the forward strand.
CTGACTTGGTGCGATCACGCATGATCTCTGTCAGGGTGTAGAGCTGGTCTGCACAGCTCCTCTCTGGCCGGAACCCGCATTGCTGCTCGGCCAGTTTTGGGTTGAGTAACTTGATGAGTCGGTTGTTGATGATGCGGCCGAAGACCTTGGCCACCACATCCAACAGCGTGATGCCACGGTAGTTGGAGCAGTCCATGGGGTCTCCTGACTTGAAGATGGGAATGATCATGCCTCGCAGCCACTGATCGGGTACCTCTTCCAGCTTCCAGAGCCAATTGAACAACTTGAGCATGGAACGCCTAAGGTGCTTTCCCCCCTCCTTGAGGAGTTCCAGACTCACCAGGTTCTCACCTGGTGCCTTACCATTCTCCATCTGCTTAAGTGCCTTCTTGAGCTCCTTGTTGGTCAGCTTTCCGTTGTACCATCCATCTTCTTCCGCACCCTCCTCGGTGGGGTCGTCCTCCCGCGCAGCTCGGGCCAGCTGCTCCTCCATCTCTGCGGTGGCAGAGTCGGGGTGATTCCTCCGAGGGGAAGCCTTCCTATCATCTTGTTCAGCTGCCTCTATCTCCTCCATCCACTCTTCATCGAATGGGGAGGATGCTTTATCGTTCCCAAGTACCTTGAAGTACTTGGCCCAAGAGGCAGTGTATTCGGGTCCACTGGCCACGGTTGGCCCGGATTTCCCACCTAAGTAGATGGGCCCATTGGATCTCTGGCCGGTGCCCTTCATCAGAGATCTCATAGCCTTCCATGCCGCCCGGGCATTTCCCTCCGCAAGGTCCTTTCCGACTTGGTCGAGAAACCGAATCTGCTTCTCCTTGCGGACCACCTTGATGAGCGACCGAATGGATCTGGTCTGGTCCTTGATCCACTCGGCCCGCTCTTGAAGGGAGTGCTCGGTTGTGTTGGGGTCTGCATCGGGTCCACCCTGGTTCCGGACAAGCTCACGGAACTCTCGGGTGTACTGCCGGCGCTTCTTGATCGTCGCCTTTAGCAGTAGGGCGTCCTTGGAGGTCCCCAGCCGGAGTCGTCTCTCACGGCCAGCAAAGCGAACCACCGTACCAATTACTTTTTTCTTCAAAGTGTGGTCAGCACCCCGCCTAATCTGCCCAATCCACTCGGAGTAGACCTGGTTCACGGTCCGCTCCTTTCCCTCCTTGGGGAGGGTCGGGTCTGCAGGTAGGCTGTGCTTAATAAACTCGTGGAATGGGCCCCGCCTTTCCAGGTTGATGGGCTCCAAGATCCACCCCATCTGGGTGGCCGTCTGGGATTCCATCACCCTGTACTTGAGCTGGACACTCAGTAAGGTATGGTCAGTGCCGCAGTCTGCCCCCTGGTGGATGACCAGGGGACCAACTCCTCCTTTGGTGAGAAGGCTGCTGGATACAGCCACATAGTCTACGGTCGTTCTGGCCCCCCGGGGTCCGTACCAAGTGGGTCCAGAGGAGGATTCCTCTCGTCCGTTCAGGATGCTCAT
>QLUC01000177.1 GCA_018725275.1 Bacillota bacterium
TGTTTGAACCCATGTTCCATTTTCGAGGTCTTGCCATATCTGGCAATAACTGACTACACCCCTGATTTACCGCCGACTGAGAGATAATTTCGTATCTGTCTTGAGATGATTGTAGGCAGTGGGCTGGAACATGGGTTTGAAGGTAAGGCAAAGTTCGCAACGTTCACACACCAGCAACGGGTGGAATGGGTTTCCAACAATAAGAAGGGAATTTGGCAAGGTTGGCTGGACTACGTAAATAAGCGCTATGAGTTGTGATATCGGTGCACAACATAGTGCTCTGGGCGATACGACGAATTGCTGTTGCACAAAACTCGGTTTTGTTCAACCTCACTCCTGGCCAGCAAACATACAAAATGAAATATTTCAAGATGCAGCTTGTATTACTATACCCTTGGGGCTGAATGACAAAATAGGGAACAAAAAATATGAGAAGGAGCGGGCAGTTCGGAATTCGCCCCGTACTTGGCCGTTCATCCGACTTAATACAAAATTTCTAACCTTATGCGATCAGATGTATAATGGTTCCAAAGAACGTCAATGGCTGAACGGGCTGGAGAAGCAGACGCTAGCATGGAGAAATACTCGGGGCGGATACTGTACAAAGTGACCGCCACTTTGCCGTACCCCCTTCGGTTAGAGGGCGGCCCGTATAATATTGTCGGGAATCTGGGTAAAGCAGAACTCTCCTTCGAGACCATACGACAGACGACGTACGATACACGATTACTCATAGAGGGTGGAGATTTTGACTTCAAGATCGACAGGTACGGCTGGGCATCTTACTCGCGTGTCTTAGGCTATATCACCCAAAATCATTCCGTCCACCCCGTGGCTACGCTGGTAGAGTGTCTCAACCAGCTAATACAGAATTTGCGCGATATGATGAGTTGTTTTTGGCTGCATGACTTGGAAAAGGTGGACCTTTATCAGGTGTCCGTAGAGTCGGAGCGCGAGCGCACCGAGATCGGATCCTGGGGTCGTACCGGAGGGATTACTTTACCCTGTACTGGGGTGACTACCGAGACGGAGGAGAGATTAAGACATCGGCTAGCGTCTCGTGAACAGGTGCTCCAATGGCGGCGGCTGCAGCTGGATGCCGAAGATGCTTTCGATCTAGGCAGATATGAGGAGGCGGTCCTACTTGGCTGGGGGGCGCTCGAAGCTGCTTGCCGCACCGAGATACCGAGGCTGGCCCGCGCTGCAGGAGTTTCCGCCGCTGAACTAGCGCGACGCGTCGCAGGCAAGGCTCCGAAGAGACATCCTTTTTCGCCGGAAGAAGTCGCCGAATATCCTTATGTTCGTGATCTAGTGAGAGTCTGCTGTGAATTGGCAGGAACAGGTTACGACCCTGGCTCTCTTGCCGAATCTGCTAGAAACGCACAACGGTTGCGTAATGTCGTCACCCACCGTGGCATCCGCTTGTCTCGCTCCCAGGCGCGGCCTGCTCTCGATACGATTGCCTTCGTGCTCAATGTCCTTCGACTTCCTATCTCGCGGCCGCCTGAGCCATTCGACTATCAGTCTTGGGCGGAACATTTCGGCAAAGCGAGCTTTGACTTCCCTCAACTTCTAGGTACCAACGAAGGTCGTCTCGTGGTTGTCAGGATCAGGCATGAAAACCCACCTGACCCTCTTTCGTATTGGTTTCAGCTTGAAAGAGCAAACAACTCGTTCATAGTGCGTTTACCCGAGGAGGTTGACGAAGACGTTGCGGCGGCCCTTGTCGTGGTGACGAACGACTCCTTTCGATACGGGGACGGTCAGTTCCCTCACCTTACCATAAGAGAGTCGCCCTTTTTGATGCGCGGCCTGCTTGAAGAGGCCGCCCGAACAGCAACGCAGTCAGTCCACTGGGCCCATGCCGGCATGGTTAGGGCGCAAGCAGGCTTGCCAGTCCAGCTCGCCTGCGACTATGCCGTGAACTCCATCTGGAAAGGCTTCACTCGACTAGATCATACTATTGATTCCGGTGACGCACGGTTTCTTCCCCTTTGCACAAGAATCGCGAGCTATCTTGTTCATGCCTCTGCGGAAGCGTTTCAACGGTTCCGGCAAGGGATGGCTAGGTCCCACCGGCAAATCTCAGACGAGGCGGTTCAAGTAAAGAACATCCTGACCGCGTTGGATCCTGGTGACCCGCACTCTATGTGTGATGCTCTACGCACCATACATCACAGAACCACTTGGCTGGACAGCATTGTAGTTCGGTGCCCGCTTGAACATGCTGAGTACGGAACTGGGAAACGCAGGCTCCAATAATGTTGGTAGGGCTAAGCAAACTTCTTTCTTTTATTCCTTAGGTAACAAACACTCATTTTGTTAAGCCATAGCATCCGCAAAAGGCAAGTAGTCTCAATCGCACGGTTTGGTGTAAA
>QLUC01000178.1 GCA_018725275.1 Bacillota bacterium
TAATTGACGCCATCACGATTGGGTCGGGGGTAATTCGCGTCCGGGTGGAAGGGGATTAGCCGTAGCGCGACGTGCCCATTGCGCTAGGTAGACAATGGCGAGGGAACCTACACCAACAAGGTCGGTCGATAAGCCCGGATCAATTAAGGCGAAGGCGGAGATGAGCAGTAAAGCCCGTTCGTAGTGGAGGGTGTGCGTAATAAAGAAGCCCTGTACCGCGGCAGCGAGCGCCACGATGCCCAAGGTGGCTGTGGCGATATTGTGCACGGCCTCTAGCCAGGTAACATCAACGAGCAGCAGGGCTGGCGAGAGCGCAAAGATATAGGGGATAAGGAAGCCGGCGAGGGCCAATTTGAGCGCCATGACCCCAGTCTTCATGGCGTTGCCCCCAGCGATGCCGGCGCCGGCATAGGCGGCCAAGGCTACCGGTGGGGTCACATCAGCCACCACGCCAAAGTAGAGGATGAAGAGGTGAGCGGCGATGAGGGGTACCCCTAGGGTTACCAGCGCCGGGGCGGCCATGGTGGCCAGGACGATGTACTTAGCCGTGGTGGGGAGTCCCATTCCCAGAATAAGCGACGCAATCATGGTCAGAAAAAGGGTCAGCACTACATTGCCTGCCCCAACTGATAAGATCAATGATGAGAATTTGAGCCCAAGTCCGGTGAGCGTAACCACGCCGACGATAATCCCGGCGCAGGCGCAGGCTGAGGCCACGCCGACGGCGCTGCGAGCGCCATTCTCTAAGGCCTTGAGGATATCCTTCACTCCCATGGGCCTTTCTTTTTTTAGTAAGGCTCCTACTATGGATACAACTACCGCGATATTAATGCTGTAGAAAGCTGACCTAAAAGGGGAGCGCCCAGCCATGAGAAAGTACATGATGGCGACCAAGGGGATGATTAAGTGCCAGCCGCGGCGGAGGGTGGCGCCGGCCTGGGGCAAGAGGTGTCTGGGCAGACCGACCAACCCGGTCTTGACGGCTTCAAAATGCACCATGGTGCCTACGGCCAAGTAGTAAAGAATGGCTGGGATGGCCGCCGCTTTGACAATCTGCAGGTAGGGAATGCCGGTCATCTCCGCCATGATGAAGGCGGCCGCGCCCATGACCGGGGGCATGATTTGCCCTCCGGTAGAGGCGGCGGCTTCTACCGCGCCTGCGAATTCCGGGCTATAACCCACTCTTTTCATGGCCGGGATGGTAAAAGCACCGGTGGTCACGGTGTTCGCCACGGATGAGCCCGAAATAGAGCCCATCAGGCCTGAGGCCAGGACGGCGGTTTTGGCGGGTCCGCCGCGCATATGGCCGGTCGCGGCAAAGGCGAGGTCGATAAAGAACTGCCCCACCCCGGTTTTTTCGAGAAAGGCTCCGTAGAGAATGAAGAGAAAGACAAAAGTGGCGCTTACTCCGAGCGGAATGCCAAAAATCCCTTCCGTGGTCAAAAAGAGATGCTCCACAATGCTGCGAATGCTGTATCCGCGGTGAGTTAAGGGTTGCGGGAAGTACCGCCCCAGGTAAGCATAGATAAGAAAGAAAATTGCAACTACCGGCAGCTCCGGTCCAATAGTGCGCCTGGTTATTTCGAGCACTAAGAGAATGGCGACAATGCCAAAGGCAATGTCAAGGGGAGTGGGCATACCCGCCCGCAGCAGTAGGGCCTGGTAATTCGCTAAGAGGTAGACGCTTACGCCCAAGCCCATCAAGGCAAGCGCGATGTCATACCAGGGTAACTTATATCGACTAAGCTTCTTTGAGGCCGGCCACAGGAGGAAGGCTAGCACCATGGCGAAAGCGAGGTGCACCACCCTTTGCTGCATGGCCACTAAGACACCAAATCCCGCGGTGTAGTAGTGAAATAAGGACATGGCAATGGCGATGGATGAGGCGATGAGACCGAGGGCCCCCGCATACTTGCGGTAGTTTGACTCGCTGTCGTACTTCTCGAGCAGTTCTTCCACGTTCACATTTTCTGGGCTCTCCATGCTGGTCGGTCTAGTTGAGTCCTTCAAGGCATGATCCTCCTTAAATATAGCCAAAGTAAGGGGCGCCGCACAAACCTGACCATCACCTCTGTGCCGGCGGGATAGTTCGTTAGGTCAAAATGGGCATCGCGCATGGTCAAAGTCGGCAAAGTGGCTGGATGGAGCAGGAGTGGAATCTCGCGCATCTTTGCGTCCATTTTTACAACAAATTTGCCATCTACAAAAGCGAAACCCTCCTTGTTTGTGACCGGTAGTCCGGCCCCGACCGAAGACATCTCGACTTGCACTAAGCGCAGCATACCTCCTTCCACGCGGAAAAACTCACGCACGCGCGTTTTCTCCACGGAATGAAGGTAGCTATATACTACC
>QLUC01000179.1 GCA_018725275.1 Bacillota bacterium
GTCATAAGTACCCACCTTTCGTTTTTATGTCCCGAAGTCTTTTTCGCCATATGGGCGAAGATTCCTGCTTTGCGGGGTCTACTCGCGCTCGAACCTCTGTCTAGCCAAGGTAATGCGCGGCAAGAGAACCTGTTCCGCCACCCAGGCCCCTAATAAGCCTAGCGCCTGTGTCAAGAGCACTAAGGCACCAAAAACAGGCCAGGTAACATTGAGAAGCCTGCTTCCCGTGACAAAGTGCGCAATCATGGCGGTAATCACTAGGGATATCGTGGGGAAGGTTGCGGCGGTGGCGCGAATCGCCCTGGTTGTGTTAGCTCCGCGGAAGATTAACCACGACAAACCCTCGGTTATTACCCCCGTCATGACAATCGCCAGGCTCATGAGGAAGTTGAAAAGGCCCATGACGGCTGCTAAGACCAAACAGGTGGCCAGGATCACACCTCTTTGACGCAGAAGGGCGAGGGGCAGTGCCACCATCAAGCTAAGCAGCGGGGCCAGTAGGGCAAATTTAAGTCCGGGCACAGGTATTGCCGTATACAACAGGTAGCCGCTGGCTGCGGTAGTGGTAGCTACTAAGGCGATGACCGTCATCTGTCGCGGTGAGTAGTACACATGCGCCCCTCCTTTCTTTATTGTTTCGCCCTGCCGACCGGATATTCCTTCCTGCGGCTACCTAGCAGGAAAATTGACTGGCAGTGTCTAATGTAGTAATGGGTCGTAATGGGTCGCCATAAATAACCGAAGATATTGGGAGGCATAGTTTCGTGAAAAAACTGTTCATTGTCGTTTTGGTAGCCAGCTTCTTCTTGCTCACGCTGACAGGTTGTCAAAAAGAGGCCAAGCCTAACCCCGTAGTCACGATCGAGATGGAAGACGGTGGCATCATCAAGGTCGAGCTTCTTCCAGAAATAGCGCCGCAGACGGTGAATAATTTTGTTTATTTGGTGCAGAAAGGCTTCTACGATGGTTTAGTCTTTCATCGCATTATACCCAATTTTATGATTCAAGGCGGATGCCCAGACGGTAACGGCACGGGCGGCCCCGGATATGGCATCAAGGGTGAATTTTCGCAGAATGGGGTGCGCAATAGCCTTAAGCACGAGCGCGGAGTCATCTCCATGGCCCGCTCAACGCTCTATGATTCGGCCGGCTCGCAATTTTTTATTATGCACCAGAATTCTCCCCACTTAGATGGCGCTTATGCCGCCTTTGGTCGCGTCACATCCGGCATCGAGGTGGTCGACCGCATCGTCATGGGCCCTAGCGACCAAACTGCGGGTGGCGTAGCTCTCGAGCCGCGAGCTACGATGAAGAGAGTGACCGTGGATACTTTTGGGGTAACTTATGAAGCACCGCGGAAGATTACCCGTTAGTTCTGGTTGAGTTGCCGCCTCACCTCGTAGAGGATGATTCCGGTAGCCACTGCTAAGTTTAGGGAGTTGGCCTGGCCATACATGGGGATACGCACCGCCCAGTGCCCTCCGGTGAGAATATCGCGAGGGAGGCCGGGCCCTTCGCTGCCCATGAGCACCGCGCAGGGGTAGGCAAACTTGGCCTTAGCCAGGTCCATGGTTGCCTGCGCCGAGGTAGTGATGAGGGCGACCTGCCGGTCATGGCACCAAGCCAAGAAGTCCTCTTCGGTGGACCGGGCCAAGGGTACGCTAAAAACCGTGCCCATGCTGGCCTTGATGCAGGTAGGGTCATAGGGGTCGGCAGTCTGACCGACGAGGATGACGCCACTGCCGCCGATAGAGTCCGTGGTGCGCACGATGGTGCCCAAGTTGCCTGGGTTCTTGACGTTAAAGAGAGCGGTGAGGATGGAGAGCTTGCCGACAGTGATCTTGCCTAGGTCAAGGGGGTTGGCTTTAGCAACCAGAGCGAGCCCGACGGGGTTGTCGCGCTCAGATATGGTCGCAAAGGCCTCCTTGCTCGCCGTGAGGACCTTGATCTGCCGCCGCTGTAAGTCGGCTATCTGCATCAGGGCGAGCGGGCTCTTTAGCAATTCCGGAGCATAAATCAAAAACTCAACATGGAGACCGTTTTCGATGGCTCGCAAACAGGGTTGAATGCCCTCAACGAGGCAGAACCCGGATGCTTCACGGTGAGTTTTTTTGTGCAAGCGGCGCATCTCTTGCAGTTGCGGGTTACGTGTGCTGGTGATGTGCTCCACTTATTTATTCCCCCTATCATCGCCCTTAGTATACCATCCCCAGTTAAGCCGTTGAGGTGGCGCGGAGAAAAGGAGTGCTTGAGTTGATAACATTGCTGCATTTGTCAGACCTGCACCTAGGCTGGCAGCCAAAGTTTCTCGGCGCCAAGGCTGCTGAAAGGGCCGAGGAGCGCAATCAAC
>QLUC01000018.1 GCA_018725275.1 Bacillota bacterium
GCTTCGCCATTCGTGAAGGCGGCCGCACCGTGGGCGCCGGCGTAGTTACCGAAGTGTTACTCTAGAATCACCCCGGCGCAGGTGGTTTACGCCACCTGCCCGGTTAACACTTTTACCTAGAGTTGCCCCAGGGCCATGAGCGGGGGTAAACTCTGGGCAATGAGGAGGGTTAGACATGGCACAGCAAAAGATTCGCATCCGGCTCAAGGCTTTTGACCATAAAATATTGGATCAGTCTGCAGAGAAAATTGTGGAAACCGCACGGCGTACCGGGGCTATGGTTTCCGGGCCGATTCCTTTGCCGACCGAGCGCAATCTGTTCACCATTCTGCGGGCGCCGCACGTCGAAAAAGACATCCGCGAGCAGTTCGAAATGCGGACGCACAAGCGCCTCATTGACATCGTCGAGCACAACCACAAGACGGTAGATGCGCTCATGCGCTTAGACCTTCCTGCGGGCGTGGACATAGAAATTAAGCTTTAACGGCACAAATACAAGTTCCCCGCAGGGGAACCGATGTATGGAGGTGTAACCAAGGATGCAAAAAGCGATATTAGGCAAAAAAATCGGCATGACTCAAGTGTTCGCGGCAACCGGCGAAGTTGTTCCGGTGACGGTTATCGAAGCCGGACCTTGCGTCGTCACGCAGGTTAAAACTAAGGAAACAGATGGCTACGAAGCCATTCAGGTAGCTTTTCTGCCGGTAAAAGAGAATGCGCTCAACAAGCCAAAGAAGGGCCACTTCGCCCGCGCCGGCGTCAAGCCGCACCGTTTTCTCCGCGAGTTTCGCCTCGAGAGCATCGCCGAATACAAGACCGGCCAGGTGGTTCTCGCCACCATCTTCGCCCCCGGCGAAGCGGTAGATGTAACCGGTATTTCCAAGGGCAGAGGCTTCGCCGGGGTCATCCAGCGCTGGGGCTTTAGCCGCGGTCCCATGACGCACGGCTCTAAGTACCATCGCGGGGTCGGCAGCTTGTCATCTCGTGCCGGAGCGCGTACCTTCCCCGGTCGTAAGTTGCCGGGACAGTATGGCCGCGCGCGCCGCACGGTACAGAACTTGCAGGTAGTGAGAGTTGACCTAGAGCGTAACCTGATGCTGGTCAAGGGCTCTGTTCCCGGTCCGAAGGGTTGTCTGGTCACAATTAAGAACAGCGTCAAGGCCTAGCCTAGTAACAACTCAGGCAGGTGAAAGGAGGAAAAACGCTTTGCCTACTGTTGATGTATTCAATGTCAAAGGTGAAATTGTAGGGCAGATGGTGCTCTCTGACGCCGTTTTCGGCATCGAGGTCAACAAGCATGTACTACATTTGGCCGTGCTCAAACAATTAGCCGGCCAGCGCCTCGGCACCCACGATACCAAGAATAGAGCTGAGGTGCGCGGCGGTGGCCGTAAACCCTGGAAGCAAAAAGGTACGGGACGCGCCCGGGCGGGTAGTCGTCGTTCGCCCATTTGGGTAGGCGGTGGTATAGCCTTTGGGCCAACCCCTCGCAAGTACAATTTTGATCTCCCTCGCAAGGTGAGAAGGCTCGCTCTGAAATCCGCCCTGACGAGCAAGTTGCAGGCGGGCGATGTTATCGTCGTTGACACCTTGGAGTTCGCCGCACCTAAGACGAAGCTCATGGTCGAATTTCTCGGCAAGCTACAACTCGTGAAGAAGCCACTCTTAGTTTTAGGTGAAGTGAATGAGAACGTGGAAAAATCTTGCCGCAACATTCCCGGGGTGGCCACTCTCGGTGCCGTCGGACTCAATGTCTACGATATTCTAAATGCCGGCAAGGTCGTACTGACCAAGGATGCAGTTCTCAAGGTTGAGGAGGTGCTCATCTAATGCGCGACGCCAGAGATATTATTAAGAAGCCGATTATCAGCGAGCGCACCACCGCGCTGCAAACGGAGCGTAAGTATGTCTTCTCTGTCGACCCTAAGGCCAATAAAACAGAAATTCGCCAAGCGGTGGAGCTCTTGTTCAAGGTAGAGGTTGAGGCAGTAAACACCATGCACGTCACCGGCAAGTTCAAGCGCCACGGCGTGCACAGCGGTTATCGCTCCGATTGGAAGAAGGCCATCGTTAAGCTCACTCCGAAGAGCAAGACCATCCCCATCTTTGACTCTATCTAGCTTCACTGCTCCAGATTATGACGTTTTCCTGAAAAGGAGGGACAACCAACATGGCTATGAAGAAGTTTAAGCCTACTTCTCCGGGGCGCCGCTTTATGACCGTAGAGAGTTTTGACGAGGTTACTTGTACCGAACCGGAACGCTCCTTGCTCGCGCCGCTCACGAAGAAAGCCGGGCGCAACAATCAAGGGCGCATCACTGTCCGCCATCAGGGCGGTGGTCACAAGCGCAAGTACCGCATCATCGACTGGAAGCGCGATAAGGATGGCATCCCCGCGACAGTCGCTACCGTTGAATACGACCCTAATCGCACTGCCTATATTGCTCTTTTGCACTATGCCGATGGCGCGAAGCGCTACATCCTCGCTCCGCATGGTCTTAAGGTGGGTACAAAGATCTTTTCGGGAGTCGATGCCGATATCATGGTCGGCAATGCGCTGCCACTGAAAAAAATCCCGGTCGGTACGGTCATCCACAATATTGAGCTCAAGCCGGGCAAGGGCGCACAAATGGTGCGTTCTGCCGGAGCCTCCGCGCAACTCATGGCCAAAGAAGGCTTGTACGCACTTTTGCGTCTGCCTTCGGGTGAAGATCGCCTGGTGCACATTGAATGCCGCGCGACTATCGGCCAGGTGGGCAACCTCGAGTACGAGAACCTTTCTATCGGTAAGGCCGGCCGTAATCGTTGGCTGGGCAAGCGCCCCACGGTGCGTGGCGTGGTCATGAACCCAGTGGATCATCCCCATGGTGGTGGCGAAGGCCGTGCCCCCATTGGGCGCAAGAGCCCGGTTACTCCCTGGGGTGTGCCGACCTTGGGTCACAAGACTCGCCAGAAGAAAAACAAGAGCGACCAGTACATTGTTCGCCGTCGCAAGTCGTAGGGAAGGGAGGCTAGGTCATGTCGCGTTCTGTTAAGAAGGGTCCGTTTGTTGAAGAGCGTCTGCTTTTGCGGATTAAACGTATGAATGACAAGAGAGAAAAGAAGGTCATAAAGACCTGGTCGCGGGCGTCGACCATATTCCCGGATATGATTGGGCACACCATTGCGGTTTACGATGGGCGCAAACACGTGCCAGTCTATGTCGGCGAGGAAATGGTTGGGCACAAGCTCGGCGAATTTGCTCCCACCCGCACTTTCCGGGGCCACGGTGGTCACACCGAGCGCTCAACAACATTGAAGTAGGAGGGATAAGGGATGGAAGCTAGAGCCAGCGCGCGAAATATTCGCATTGCCCCTCGTAAAGCGCGCATCGTTATCGACCTCATCCGCGGGAAGAGTGTGGCAGAGGCGGCCAACATTCTCCGTTTCACGCCTAAAGTGGCCTCTCTCGTTATTTTGAAGGTCATGCAGTCCGCAGCTGCCAATGCCGAGCATAACTATCAACTAAATCCTGAGAAACTCTTTGTCAAAGAGGCTTTTGTGGATAGCGGTTCTACTCTCAAGCGTTGGCATCCTCGCGCCCAAGGGCGTATGTACCAAATTCTCAAGCGATCCTGCCACATCACCGTTGTGGTCAAGGAAAAATAGGAGGGATTGCAGCGTGGGTCAAAAAGTACATCCCAAGGGATTTCGCATTGGCGTAATCAGGGACTGGGACTCCAAGTGGTATGCTGATAAGAACTACGCCGACTTGCTCCTTGAGGACTTCAAGGTTCGCCGCTACATCAAAGAAAAACTCTTTGCCACCGGAGTAGGTCAAGTGGTAATTGAGCGCACCGGGAATATTGTGCGGGTCTTTATTCACACCGCCAAGCCCGGCATGGTGATTGGTCGTGGCGGTGCAGGCGTCGAAGACCTGCGCAAGTCGCTTGAAACTCTCACGAAGAAGCAAGTCTATGTCAATATCATGGAAATCAAGACTGCCGAGCTAAACGCTCAGTTAGTCGCCGAAAACGTAGCGCAGCAGATTGAAAAGCGCATTGCCTTTCGTCGCGCCATGCGTCAAGTCATGGGTCGCACCATGCGTAGCGGCGCGAAGGGCATCAGAGTAGCCATCGGGGGACGCTTGAATGGGGCAGAAATTGCTCGTCGCGAGTGGGCGCGTGAAGGCACCATTCCCCTGCACACTCTGCGTGCTGACATCGACTACGGTGTTGCCACTGCCCATACCGCCTATGGTCAAATAGGTGTTAAGGTCTGGATTTACAAAGGTGAGATTCTGCCTAAGCCTGTCAAGGTGGACGCAGAGGGAGGCGTGTAAATCATGTTGATGCCGAGCAGAGTCAAATTCCGCAAGGTACACAGAGGCAGGATGAAGGGGCGCACCAAGGGCGGGGCCACTATTGCTCACGGGCAGTACGGGCTCGAGGCTCTCGAGGCTTCTTGGATTACCAGCCGTCAAATCGAGGCCGCCCGTGTGGCCATGACCCGCTACATCAAGCGCGGTGGCCAGGTGTGGATACGCATTTTCCCGCATAAGCCCGTCACTCAAAAGCCTGCCGAAACCCGTATGGGTAGCGGTAAGGGTTCTCCCGAGTACTGGGTAGCCGTCGTAAAACCTGGGCGTATCATGTTTGAGATAGCCGGTGTCGACGAAGCCACTGCCCGGGAAGCATTGCGCCTAGCTGGGCATAAGCTCCCCATCAGGACAAAGTTCGTCGCACGGGTTGATGTGGGTGGTGAAGTAAATGAAGGTTAAAGACATTCGCGACATGAACGAGGCAGAACTAGTCCAAAAGATTGATGATCTCAAGGGCGAACTGTTTAACCTGCGCTTCCGTCTTATAACCGGCCAACTAGAAAACCCCATGCGGATTAAGGAAGTTCGTAAAACAATTGCTCGGGTGAAGACCATTCTCCACGAGCGCGAACTCAATATCGGCTAGAGAGGAGGTTTCGCTGTGGAAGATAGAAGACTGCGCAAGGTCCGTCAGGGAGTTGTGGTCAGCGACAAAATGGACAAGACAATAGTGGTAGCTACCGAAGAAATGGTGCCCCACAAATTGTATGGTCGCATTGTCAAACAGACCAAGAAGTATAAGGCTCATGCCGAAAACAACGAGGCTCGTGTTGGTGATACCGTAAGAATCATGGAAACACGTCCAATCAGCAAGGAAAAGTGCTGGCGTTTAGTGGAGATCGTAAAAAAAGCAGAATAGACCCTGCATAGGGAAGGGGATGATCGTCGTGATTCAAAACGAGACGAGATTAAAGGTTGCAGATAACTCTGGAGCCAAAGAGATCCTCTGCATCAGGGTGCTAGGTGGTACTAGTCGGCGCTACGCTCGGGTGGGGGATGTTATCATTGCTGCCGTCAAGGAAGCAACACCCGGTGGAGTTGTTAAAAAAAGCGACGTGGTTAAGGCCGTTGTCGTTCGCACCACCAAGGACTCTCGTCGCGCGGATGGCTCCTACATCAAGTTTGATGATAATGCCGCCGTGATTATTGACCAAAACAACAACCCGCGCGGGACCCGTATATTTGGCCCGGTGGCCCGTGAACTCCGGGAGAAGAACTTTATGAAAATCGTTTCTCTCGCACCGGAAGTACTCTAGCTCATGCAAGGGAGGTGCCAAGTATCGTGAAGCTTCATGTCCGTAAAGACGACCAAGTCATTGTCCTCACCGGCAAGGACCAGGGCAAGAAGGGCAAAATCGTCAGTGCTCAGCCGGAGAAAGGTCGCGTAGTGGTGGAAGGCGTCAATATTGTCAGCCGTCACCGCAAGGCCACTCCTACTATGTCCCAGGGCGGCATCATCAAGCAGGAAGCACCCATCCACAGTTCTAACGTGATGGTTATCTGCCCTAGCTGTAAGAAACCGACTCGGACCGCTCACAAAGAAATGACCGATGGCAAGTTCGCCCGCGCCTGTAAAAAGTGCGGCGAGCACATTGACAAGTAGAGAGGAGGGCTAGCCATGACAAGGTTGAAAGAAAAGTACCTTAGTGAAGTGCGGCCTGCCCTAGAAGCAAAGTTCGGCTACCAGAACACCATGCAAATTCCTCGCCTCGAGAAAATCGTTCTCAACATGGGTGTGGGCAAGGCAGTGGGCAACAGCAAGATTCTCGATGCCGCAGCGAAAGACCTCGGCAGCATCGCCGGACAGAAACCTATCATTACTAGGGCCAAGCAGAGCGTCTCGAACTTTAAGCTGCGCGAGGGCATGGCGATTGGCGCCAAGGTCACCCTGCGCGGTGAACGGATGTATCAGTTCTTGGACAAATTTATGAACATCAACCTGCCACGCGTCAGAGACTTTCGCGGGGTGTCACCTAAGTCCTTTGATGGCCGCGGCAACTACACCGTAGGCGTTAAAGAACAGCTGATTTTCCCTGAAATAGACTATGACAAGGTGGACCATGTCCAGGGCATGGATGTCACTATTGTGACATCAGCCAAGACTGATGAGGAAGCAAAGGAATTGCTGGCCCAGCTAGGCATGCCCTTTAGCGCGTAAGCAAAGGAGGAGAAAATGTGGCCAAAAAGTCGATGATTATCAAGCAAGCTCGGGTACCAAAATTTGCTGTACGCGGGTATAATCGTTGCCGCATTTGTGGTCGTCCCCACGCCTACATGCGCAAGTTCGGGACTTGTAGAATTTGCTTCCGCGAACTTGCCCATGAGGGCCAAATACCAGGCGTCAAGAAGGCCAGCTGGTAAGGCCCTTCATACAGGAAGGAGGTTTGGTACGTAATGGTTATGACAGATCCTATCGCGGATATGCTGACGAGGGTCCGCAACGCCAATCATGCACTTCACGATACCGTGGATGTGCCCGGTTCAGCGATGAAGAAGAGTGTCGCTGAGATTTTGAAGACTGAGGGTTTCATCCGCGACTACAAATGGGAGGATGACGGCAAGCAGGGTATGCTACGCCTCATGCTCAAGTACGGTGCTAATAAGCAACGTGTTATCGTCGGTGTGAAGCGTATCAGTAAGCCTGGTCTTAGGGTTTACGCACGCAAAGATGAACTGCCCCGGGTACTAGGGGGCATTGGAATTGCCATAGTTTCGACTTCACAGGGGCTGATGACCGACAAGCAGGCCAGGGCCAAGGGCCTTGGCGGAGAAGTCATTTGCTACGTCTGGTAGGGAGGTAACAATATGTCCAGAATCGGCAGGAAACCAATTGTGGTGCCGCCCACGGTCGATGTTCACCTGAACGGCCAGACCATAGTGGTGAATGGCCCTAAGGGCACTCTTACCCGCGTCTTGCACGCGGAAGTGAGAGTTGTGGTCGAACAGAGTGAAATCAGGGTCGAGAGAATTTCCGACCGCCCTTTGCACAAATCCTTACACGGCGTCACGCGCACCATTATTGCCAACATGGTAGAGGGCGTGACCAAGGGCTTTGAAAAGAAGCTACAGGCAGCGGGTGTGGGTTGGCGCGCCAATGTGCAGGGCAAGAAGTTAGTCCTCACGGTCGGCTACTCCCATCCGGTAGAAATTGAACCGCCACAAGGGGTGGAGTTTAAGACAGAGGTCGTGGCTAAGCCGCCCTTTGGCAACATTCCTCTCATCACCGTGTCGGGCTATAACAAGGAAGACGTGGGCCAGATGGCCGCCACCATCAGGGGCGTCCGTCCACCTGAACCCTATCTCGGCAAGGGCATTGCCTATGTCGGCGAGGTTATCAGGCGCAAGGCCGGCAAGACATCTAAGTAGTGAACGGGCAAGGAAAGGAGTGAGTCAACGGTGTTTAAAAAAGAAGATAAAAATGTGCTCCGCAAGGTGCGTCACCTGCGGGTGCGCAAGAATGTATCGGGCACGGTAGAGCGTCCGCGGCTAAATGTTTTTCGTAGCGCCGGTCACATCTACGCCCAGATCATTGATGACACAGCGGGACATACTCTTGTTGGCGTTTCCACCCTTAGCCCGGAGCTATCGGGTCAAGCAGGTGGCAACAAAGAGGCCGCCACGGCCACAGGCAAGTTAATCGCGGAGAAGGCACTCGCTCTGGGGATTACCCGAGTGGTATTTGACCGCGGTGGCTACCTCTACCATGGTCGTGTCGCGGCGTTGGCCCAAGCTGCGCGCGAAGCAGGCCTAGAGTTCTAGCGGTAAGGAGGGAAAACATTGGAACGCATCGATCCTAAATCATTGGATTTGACAGAAAAAGTCATTGTGGTCAAGCGCGTCAGCAAGACACGTAAGGGCGGCCGCGATGCTAGCTTTAGTGCCCTGACCGCTGTTGGCGACGGCAAAGGTCATGTCGGCGTAGGGCTTGGGAAGGCCAAGGAAGTTGTCGAAGCCATTCGCAAGGCCAATGAAGACGCCAAAAAAAATCTCATCACCGTGCCTATGGTTGAGACATCCATTCCGCACCTGATTATCGGCACTTCCGGTGCCGGACGCGTGTTGATGAAGCCGGCTTCCCTAGGTACTGGAGTTATTGCGGGCGGTGCAGTGCGGGCGATATTGGAACTAGCGGGGGTACGCGATGTTCTCACCAAATCCCTAGGCTCATCGAACGCTATGAACATGGCTCAGGCCACTTTGGAAGGCTTGAAGTCTCTGCGCACGGCAGAGCAAGTCGCCAAACTCCGCGGTGTTTCCGTGGAGCAACTCCTGGGTTAAGGGGGCGAAGCACATGGCAAAGTTACAGATTACCTTGACGCGCAGCCTCATTGGGCGGCCGGAGGATCAACGGGCCACCTGTAGAGCTTTAGGCCTTCAGAAGACCAATTCCACAGTCATCCACTCCGACACCCCCGCCATTCGCGGGATGATTAAAAAAGTCGCTCATCTTGTGGTGGTACTGGCCGAGGAGGTGCAAGGATGAAACTAGAGAATCTACAACCGGCTGAAGGCTCCCGCCAAGTAAGGACGCGTGTCGGTCGCGGTCACGGCTCCGGCAGGGGCAAGACCAGCGGACGCGGCACGAAAGGCCAATGGGCGCGCACGGGCGGCGGAGTTCGCCCCGGTTTCGAGGGCGGGCAGATGCCCCTCTACCGTCGCTTGCCTAAGCGCGGCTTCAACAATAAATTCAAGACCTTCTATGCCTTGGTGCAAATCAATGATCTCAATATCTTCCCCGCGGAAACAGTCGTTGACCTTGGCATGCTCCAAGAAGTGGGCTTGGTCAATAAGCCACTCGACGGGGTGAAAATTCTCGGCATGGGTGAGCTGGCACATCCTCTCACCGTCAGGGCGACCGCTTTTAGTGCCTCGGCTATAGCGAAGATTAACGCTGCCGGCGGAAAGGTGGAGGTGATCTAGATGCTAGAGAGTTTGCGCAACATGTGGCGCATAGATGAACTGCGTAAACGCATACTCTATACTCTCGGTATCTTCCTCATCATCCGCTTGGGTAATTTTATTCCCGTTCCCGGCGCTAACCGCGCCGCGATGGCCCAGTTTCTCGAAGGACAGGGCGGCCTCTTTGGTCTCCTTGACGCCATCTCAGGCGGTGCCTTGGCCAATATCTCTATCTTTACCTTGACCATTGGGCCATATATCACGGCCAGCATCATTGTCAGCTTGCTGCAAGTTATCATCCCCGCGTGGGAGAAGCTAGCCAAGGAAGGCGATGAGGGCCGTAAGAAGCTCAACGAATACACCAGGTACGGCACCGTCATCTTGGCCTTTATCCAGGGTTTTGCGACATCCGCCGGACTCGCCACCCAAGGTGTGCTCGCCAGTGGCCTCGCCAACAATGTTCTGACGGCCTTAAGTTTTACCGCCGGAACAATGATGGTCATGTGGCTTGGTGAGTTGATTACCGAGAAGGGCATCGGCAACGGCATCTCCCTAGTCATATTCGCCAACATTGTTTCGCAAATGCCAAGGACCTTGGCTGGCTTAGGCGCCTTTGTCATGGAGGGCACCGTGAACATCTTTACGGTGGTACTGCTTGGTCTCCTCGCCCTATTTGTCATCGCCGGCGTGGTTTTTGTACAAGAAGGCCAGCGCAAAGTGCCGGTGCAGTATGCGAAAAGGGTTGTGGGGCGCAAGATGTATGGCGGGCAGACCACGCACATCCCCCTCAAGGTGAACCAAGCTGGGGTTATCCCGGTAATCTTCGCCTCGTCTTTGCTGCTCTTCCCCCAAGTGATCGCGCAGTTTATTCAACACCCTTGGGCCCAGAGCGTCGCGCAGGTTTTTCGGTTTGGCAGTGCCTTGCACATCGCCCTCTACGTTCTCTTTATCTTCGTGTTCAGCTACTTCTACACATTTATTCAGTTTAACCCCAAAGAACTGGCTGAAAACATGCAAAAACATGGCGGGGCCATCCCCGGTGTGCGCCCCGGTCGAGTAACTGCGGACTTCTTGTTCAAGGTAGTTACGCGACTCACCTTGGTGGGTTCGCTCTTCTTAGTCGCGGTGGTCATCTTGCCCCTCTTGCTTTCGGGCGTCATCCGCATGGACATCGGCTTAGGCGGCACCGCTTTGCTCATCGTCGTGGGTGTAGCGCTAGAGACCATGAAGCAGATTGAGGGTCACCTCGTCATGCGCCACTACAGTGGCTTTATGAAGTAGGACTGCTATGGCAGATATTAATCTGATCATTATCGGACCACCGGGGGCGGGGAAGGGCACGCAAGCCGCCTTTCTCTGCCGGGAGCAGAACATCCCCCATATCTCCACCGGCGATATGTTTCGCCTAGCGGTGAAAAATGCTACTTTGCTGGGACTGGCCGCGAAGTCTTACATGGACCGGGGCGAGCTGGTGCCCGATGAAGTCACCATCGGCATCGTCCGCGAGCGGCTTTCAGAAAAAGACGTTGCTAAGGGATTCTTGCTCGACGGATTCCCGCGCACCACGGTGCAAGCGGCAGCCCTAGAAGAAGTGTTGCTCTCTCTCGGGAGAGAAATCACCCTCGTCATCAATGTGGTCGTTCCGGAGGCAGAGTTAATCCGGCGCCTGACGGGCCGCCTGGTCTGTCGCAGCTGCGGCGCGACCTACCATCGGGTATTTAACTTATCCCCGGGGGGAGAAGTATGCGGCATCTGCCGCGGCGAATTGTACCAACGTTCGGATGATAGCGAGGAGACCGCTCTAAGTCGGCTGGCGGTGTACCAAAGGCAGACCGCCCCGCTCCTAGACTACTACGCCGCGAGTGGTAAGCTCCGGAACATCGATGGTCTTAAGCCGATTGCCGAGGTCACGGCAGAGCTCAGGGCAGTTCTCGCCGCCAAGGGCACATGATCATTCTTAAGTCAGAGCGGGAGATTGCGATCATGCGCGAGGCCGGCAAGATAGTAGCGCTAGCCATCGCCGAGGTCACACGTGCCGTACGGCCGGGCATTTCTACGGGGGAACTCAATGCGCTTGTAGAAAACCTCATGGCCAAACAAAAGGCTCGTCCTGCCTTTAAGGGCTATCACGGCTACCCGGCCAGCATCTGCACCTCGATAAATGAAGAAATTGTGCATGGCATTCCAGGTTTGAAAGTGCTCAAAGAGGGCGATATTATTAGCATTGACATTGGGGCGGAAATCAATGGGTATTTCGCCGATGCGGCCGTCACTTTGGCTGTTGGGGACATTGACCCCGTGTCGCGCCGACTCTTAGAGACAACCGCTCAGTGCTTAGAGGCTGGGATTAGGCAATGCACAAAAGATAAGAGGCTGTCGGACATTTCTCACGCGATACAGAGCGTGGCTGAGTCAAACGGTTACTCTGTAGTCAGGGAGTATGTAGGGCACGGCATAGGCAGAGCCATGCATGAGGACCCCCAGGTGCCGAACTTCGGGAAACCCGGGAGGGG
The DNA here is from genome assembly GCA_018725275.1 of Bacillota bacterium. Taxonomy (GTDB): domain Bacteria; phylum Bacillota; class UBA994; order UBA994; family UBA994; genus BS524. Next base: position 11,773 of record QLUC01000018.1, read on the forward strand.
GATCAAGTTGTCTCCCGGCCTTGTCCTAGCTATCGAACCAATGGTCAATGTCGGCAGGTTCGACACAGCGGTGCTCGATGACAATTGGACTGTCGTCACCAAGGATGGCAGTCGCAGCGCCCATTTTGAGCACACCGTGGCCATCACCGAACGTGGTCCTGAAATACTCACTAGATGCTGAGCGAGGGAGGTCTGAGAGCTTGACTAAGCGTGATGATGTTATAGAGGTCAAGGGCAAGGTCATAGAATCATTGCCAAATGCCATGTTTAGAGTTGAACTTGACAATGGCCACAAGATCTTAGCTCACGTCTCCGGCAAGATCCGCATCAATTTTATCCGTATATTGCCGGGGGATACTGTGACGATGGAGCTTTCACCATACGATTTAACCCGGGGACGTATTATCTACCGCTATAAGTAGATCCCCATCAAGGAGGTACTCACATGAAAGTCAAGCCGTCCGTCAAACGTATGTGCGAAAAGTGCAAGTTGATTAAGCGCAAGGGGCGTGTCATGGTTATCTGCGAGGAGCCGACACACAAGCAAGCACAGGGATAAGAAGGATTAATAAACAGGAGGTGGCATTACACAGATGGCTCGCATTGCAGGTGTTGACCTGCCGAGGGAAAAGCGTGTTGAGATTGCACTCACCTATATTTTTGGGATTGGTCGGAGTCGCTCCGCCGATATTCTCGCCAAGACCGGAGTGAATGCTGATACTCGCGTGCGTGATTTGACCGATGGAGAAGTTTCTCGTCTGCGCGAAACTATAGACAAGGGCTTCCCTGTCGAAGGGGATTTGCGGCGTGAAATATCTGCCAGCATCAAGAGACTCATAGAGATTGGTTCCTACCGTGGCTTGCGCCATCGTCGCGGTCTGCCTGTCCGCGGACAGCGCACAAAGACTAATGCTCGCACCCGCAAGGGCCCGCGCCGTACCGTCGGTGCGAAGCGCAAGTAGTCGAAGGAGGAGTAAAGCGCATGGCAAAACGTAAAGTTGCTGCAACTAAAGTGAAGCGCCGCGAGCGCAAGAACGTTGAATTTGGCGTAGCGCACATTATGTCCACATTCAACAATACGATGGTCACCATCACCGACAAGGCGGGGAACACCATTTCCTGGTCATCCGCTGGGAACGCCGGCTACAAGGGCTCGCGCAAGAGCACGCCTTTCGCCGCGCAAATGGCGGCCGAAAACTGTGCGAAAGTGGCGATGGACCAGGGCCTGAAGGAAGTAGAAGTCCATGTGAAGGGCCCGGGCTCCGGCCGCGAGGCGGCTATTCGCAGTCTGCAAGCCGCCGGCCTTGAGGTCAGTACAATTAAAGACGTAACCCCCGTACCGCACAATGGTTGCCGGCCGCCTAAGCGGCGTCGCGTCTAAAGAGGGAGGAAAGCATAATGGCAAGATATATAGGTCCGGTATGCCGGCTCTGCCGACGCGAGGGCACCAAGCTCTTCTTAAAAGGCACTCGTTGCTACACCCCGAAATGTGCCATTGACCGCCGTGGTTATGCTCCCGGCCAACACGGCCAAGGGCGCAAGAAACCCACCGAATATGGCATTCAGCTGCGCGAAAAGCAAAAGGCCCGCCGCATCTACGGCGTGCTCGAGCGTCAATTCCGCCTCTACTTCTTAAAGGCCGCTCGCGAAAAAGGCATTACCGGCGAAAGGCTCCTGCAACTCTTGGAGCTCAGGTTGGACAATGTGGTCATGCGGGCAGGCTTTGCCGATTCTCGTAGCCAAGGCCGCCAGTTGGTGCGCCATGGTCACTTCACGGTCAATGGACACCGCGTCGATATCCCGTCCTATCTCGTCAAGCAAGGCGATGTAGTCGCTGTGGCCGAGAAAAGCCACAAGATAGTTGTCTTTGAGGGAGTGGCTGATAGTATGAGGGGCCGGCGCATTGTGCCCTGGCTTACCTTGGAGCCACAACTGCTCAGGGTCAATGTTACCGCTTTGCCCAAGCGAGAGGATATTGATATTCCGGTCCGCGAGCATCTCATTGTCGAGAAGTATTCGAGATAAGGCATCCCCAAAACCGGGGCTGAGATAGGGGAAGTAAGGAGGCTAATCGCCTATATGTTAGAATTGGCAATGGAAAAACCAAGGGTGACACGCCAGGAAGGGACCACCACCTATGGCAGGTTTGTTATCGAGCCGCTGCAACGCGGCTATGGTACCACGTTAGGCAATGCCTTGCGCCGGATATTGCTTTCTTCTCTGCCCGGGGCTGCGGTCACCTCCATCAAGATTGAAGGCGTGATGCATGAGTTTTCGACCGTGCCCGGCGTCGTCGAGGACGTCACGGACATCGTGCTGAACATCAAGGAATTACGCCTGCATATTCACTCCTCGGGGGAGAAGATTCTCCGCATCGAAAAGACGGGTGAGGGCGTAGTAACGGCGGCCGACATCAAGACCGGTTCCGATGTAGATGTCCTCAACCCCTCCCTCGTCATCGCCACTCTGGACAAAGACGCGCGGCTCTTTATGGAGCTTACGGCCAACGCTGGTCGTGGCTACAGCCCCGCCGAGCGCAACAAGAAGCATCACCAGCCAATCGGCGTCATCCCTGTGGACTCGGTGTTTACGCCGGTCACGAGGGTGAACTACACTGTGGAGAACACGCGCGTCGGTCAACATACCGACTATGATAAGCTTATTCTCGAAGTGTCGACCGATGGCAGCCTTAGCCCGGAGGAAGCCGTCAGCGTAGGAGCCAAGATCATGAGCGATCTCTTGCATCTTTTCGTGTCTTTGACCGAGAAGGCTGAGTCCACCAAGACCTTGGTGGATAGAGCCGAGAACAGCAAAGAGCGCCTGATGGAGATGACCATTGAGGAGCTTGATCTGTCCGTTCGTTCTTTCAACTGTTTGAAGCGGGCCGGCATCAACACCGTGCATGACCTCACGAGCAGAACCGAAGACGAAATGATGAAGGTACGCAACCTCGGCAAGAAGTCGCTAGAGGAAGTACAGCACAAGCTGGCTGATCTTGGGCTGTATCTTACTAAAGCTGAAGAGTAAGGGGGGAATGACATGTCTAACCGCAAATTAGGGCGCAGAACCAATCACCGTCGCGCCTTGCTACGCAACTTGACCACATCGCTCTTGCGCCTCGGTCGCATGGAAACGACTGAGACGCGCGCCAGCGAAGTGCAGCGCATCAGCGAAAAAATGATAACCCTCGGCAAGAGAGGGGATCTCCATGCCCGCCGCCAAGCCCTGTCATATATTTTCGACGAAGATGTGGTGACCAAGCTCTTTGTTGAGATTGCGCCAAAGTATAAGGACCGCGAGGGTGGCTACACTCGCATCATGAAGACAGGCGTGCGCCGCGGCGATGCGGCACCGCAGGCCATTATTGAGCTGGTGGAGTAACCCCACCAGCTTTTTTTTCGTTCATGACCGGCGTGGCTTCATTCCCTTGGGAGGTGAACACTTGGATATACTAGATATCGCCGATTTGCATCATATTTATCGCGGCCACGAGGGCGAGACCATCGCCCTCGCGGGCGTCGATTTAGTGGTCAGCGAGGGTGAGTTCGTCGCCGTCATCGGGCGTAACGGCTCCGGTAAAAGTACCCTGGCGAAGCACTTTAACGCCATCCTCCTGCCCGGGGGCGGTCGTGTGTTGGTCGCCGGTCTCGACACGCGCGAAGAAGCTTTGCTTTGGTCCGTGCGGCAGATGGTGGGCATGGTGTTTCAACACCCCGACAACCAGATTGTTGCCACCGTGGTGGAGGAAGATGTGGCTTTCGGCCCGGAGAACCTCGGCGTACCCACGGCGGAGATAATCGAACGGGTGGACGCCTCACTCAGGCAGGTGAACATGGAGGACTATCGCACCCATGCTCCGCATCTTTTGTCGGGTGGCCAAAAGCAGCGAGTGGCCATTGCCGGCATCTTGGCCATGCGCCCTCGCCTCATTGTCCTCGACGAAGCCACCGCCATGCTCGACCCCATCGGACGCTCTGAGGTCATGAGCACCATTCTCCGCCTTAATCGCGAAGAAGGCATGACGGCAGTCCTCATCACCCATCACATGGATGAGGCGGTCAAGGCCAACCGGGTGGTGGTCATTGACCAGGGGCAAGTAGTGCTCTCGGGCACGCCGGCCGAGGTCTTTAGTCAGTATAAGTTGCTCGAGGCGCTGGGTCTTGATGTGCCGGTGGCGGCCAAGCTCAGCATCTTGCTCGCCGAAAGCGGTTTACCTCTCCCTGCGCATATTTTGACGGCCGAGCAATTGGTGGACGAACTGTGCCGATTAAATTAGAGCAAGTAGATTTTGTCTATGCGGGGGGCAGCCCCTTTGAACGCGCCGCCCTTAAGGGCATCAACCTCTCCTTCCTTGATGGTGAATTTGTCGGCATTATCGGCCAGACCGGCTCGGGTAAATCCACCTTGGTGCAGATGCTCAATGGGCTCTTAAAGCCCACTCGAGGCACCGTCACCGTCAATGGCTTGGTGACCACCGCCAAGGGAGTCAAGCTCAAGAGCTTGCGCCAGGAAGTAGGCTTAGTCTTCCAGTTTGCCGAGTACCAACTTTTCGCTGAAACAGTGGCGGCGGACGTGGCCTTTGGGCCGGAGAACCAAGGCGTGCCGGCCTCTGAGATCGCCGAGCGCGTCGATCAGGCGCTGCTGAATGTGGGGTTACCCCTGGAAATAAAGGAGCGCTCGCCTTTTGAATTGTCCGGCGGGCAGATGCGCCGCGTCGCCATCGCCGGCGTCTTGGCGATGAACCCCAAGGTGCTCATCCTCGATGAGCCCACCGCGGGGCTTGACCCCCGGGGACGAGATGAGATACTAAGCCGCATTAGGGAGCTGCACCGGCAGAGGGGCATCACCGTCATCTTGGTTTCGCACAGTATGGAAGATGTCGCGCGCCTCGTCGACCGCTTGGTGGTCATCCATGGCGGGCAGATTGTCTATGACGCCACGCCGCGCGAGGTTTTTGCCCATGGGTCCAGCCTTAAAACATACGGCTTAGGCGTGCCTCAAGCCACCGAGGTGCTCGGGTTGTTAAAAGCCAAAGGATGGGCGGTGCCCGAAGTGGCCCTCACCCTAGATGAGGCCAGGCAGGCCATAGTCCGGGCCTATCAGCTGAGGAGGGAGCTAGCGTGAGCATGATGCAACAAATTACGCTCGGCCAGTACCTCCCCGGTAAGAGTGTGGTCCACCGGCTCGACCCACGCACCAAGCTCCTCATGGCCTTTGGCTTTATCATGGTGCTCTTTATCATTACCGCTGGTTGGGTGGAATATGGCATCTTGGGGCTGGCGGCGCTACTTATCATCTACACCGCCAAGTTGCCTTTAGGCATGGTGCTGAGGGGGCTTCGCCCCATCCTCATCATCCTCTCTTTGACCATTGTCCTGCATATCTTTAGCACCCGCACCGGCACCTTGCTCTTTAGGCTGTGGTTTCTCGAGGTTTACTCCGGCGGTGTCAATCAAGGCTTCCTCTTGGCCGCGCGCCTGGTGCTCCTGGTCCTGTCCACCTCGGTGTTGACCTTGACCACCTCACCCATTGCCCTCACCGACGCCATAGAATTTGTCTTAAAGCCATTTAAGAGGATAGGCTTGCCCGCGCATGAATTGGCCATGATGATGACCATCGCCCTGCGTTTTATTCCGACCCTCATTGAAGAAGCCGAGAGAATCATGAAGGCCCAGCTCGCGCGCGGGGCAGATTTTGAGAGCGGGGGTTTAATAAAAAGAGCCAAAAGCCTTCTGCCGCTCTTGGTGCCGCTCTTTATCTCCGCTTTTCGGCGGGCGGATGAGCTCGCCATGGCCATGGAGGCCCGTTGTTACCGCGGTGGCGACGGCCGCACCAAGTTCAAGGTGCTCCGCTATACCAAGCTTGATTTCTACGCCTGGACCTGTTTTGTGGCAGTTTCGGCCCTCGCCTTCTATGTGAGCTACGCTCTATGAACCTCAAGTTGACCTTGGAATATGACGGCACGGACTTTTGCGGCTGGCAGGAGCAGATGGGGCAGCGGAGCGTGCAGGGCACAGTGGCACTGGCCATTGCCCGCCTTACCGGTCAAAACATCAAGCTGCATGGCGCAGGCCGCACCGATGCCGGGGTGCATGCCCTAGGGCAGGTGGCCAACTGCGTGGTCAAGACGCAAATTCCCCCCGAGAAGTTTGCCAAAGCCCTAAACCCCCTGCTCCCCCCCGATGTGAAAGTGCTCACTTCCGAGGTCGTGGCCGAAGAATGGCACGCCCGTTTCAGCGCCAAGGGCAAGCTTTATAGTTACCACCTGCTCCTCTCCGATAGACCTCGCCCCCTCCTTCGGCATCGCGCCCTCCGTGTGGGAGCGAGCTTTGATTTAGAAAAAGTGGAGCAGGCCATCTCCCTCTTCCTCGGGCGGCATGACTTTGCCCCCTTTGCGGCGAAGGGAAGTAGCGCCAAGAGCACCGTGCGCACCATCACCCAGGCCGAGCTGCTGCGGCAAGGCGAAGAATGCCAGTTGCTGTTGGCGGCCGATGGTTTTCTTTACCACATGGTGCGCATGATAGTGGGCGAACTTGTGGCCGTCGCCCGTGGCAGCGTTACCCTAGAAGAAGTGGCGGCCACCCTCTCCACCGCAGAGCGCCGACACCCGCC
>QLUC01000180.1 GCA_018725275.1 Bacillota bacterium
GCAGCGGAAATTTTAGGTATCTCGCGAGGTTTGGCCTATTCTTTGGTGCGGTGTGGCAAATTGCCGGCCATCCGCTTGGGGAGGAGAATCCTTATACCCAAGCGCGCCATCGAGCAATTGTTGGAAAAATCAAATTTGACTGGGCTCAGTTGACGCTGGGGCTGTCGCCTCCAGCGTTATTCACGGAAGTAACTACGCCAGTGTGCCCACGATGCGTCGCTGTGCCCATGAGAGCAGGGCATTTCATACGAAAACACCCTTGCCAGAATTCTAAGTTACCTAGAAGCCTGCCCGCAATAGTGCCGCCCGCAAGAGGGAGGGAGGGAGGGAGTCTCAGATGACCAATCACGACGACAAATTAGTTTTTAGTGTCCCCGAGGCCGCCGCAAGGCTTCAAATCAGCCGGGGACTATGCTATTCGCTTGTCAAACAGAAAGTTCTCCCGTCAGTAAAATTGGGGGCCCGGCGCCTCGTCATCCCAAAATTGGCGCTGGAGGAATTTCTCAATCGCCAAGGGGGAGTAGGTGTCGACTAGTAACGACGCCAAGCTTACGAGGGAATTCGCTCGGCTGTTCCGGGGGAGGCGGGACGCCTGGGGGTCTCTTCCGCCAAAATGCAACCATGAGCAGATAAACCTCGCTCACTATTCCAGACATTTAGCCGGTCGGGTGAGTCTCGGCATCTATCCGTTGCTTGACGATGGGACCTGTTTTTGGGCTGCGGCAGATTTTGATCAGGAAAAACCAGCTCGTTGGCACAGCGGGCGGAACGACGCCTCGCCCGCTCTCTCGCTAATGGAGTCTCTCGGGCATTTTGGTTTAAACCAAGGCGTCTGTCTGGAGAAAACAAAGGGGAAGGGTTGGCGGATATGGGCCTTCTTTTCGAACGCGGTGCCCGCCCGGAATGTTCGAAAGTTGCTTTTCGCGGCTCTTGAGCGGGCGGGGTTGCCAACCTCTATCGAGGTTTTTCCGAAGCAGGATTTTCTTGCTGAGCCTACGCCCGAAAACCCCGACCCGGTGGGCAATTTCGTGCATCTCCCGAATTTCGGTGGAGGCCCGTCTGGGCAAAGACCCGGGCGCGTTTTTGTGGACCCGAAGACCCTGGCGCCGATTACCCTAGCTGAAATGATCGGATGTGTCCGAGCATTCCCTGCCGATGCTTTACCCCTGGTTCTTGAGAACCTGCATCTCGAGACGTCGGCGGGAAGACCGGCCCCCACCCCAGAGCACATAGCGGCCATGCTGTCCAAGCCTCTTGCTGTTGGGGAACGCCGGCCCACCTTAGTTAAGCTGGCGGGCTATCTTCGTTACCGTGGCATTCCCGAACAGGTGGCGCTCGCGCTCTTGATCCCCTGGGCGGAAAAGGCTTTCAGCGAACCTCTGCCTCCAGCTGAAGTTGAGCAGCATGTTCGGGGCATTTATAGGCGTTACGGGCTCACACAGCCGAGGGGGGGGGAAATAGCTAGACGAGGCACACCGTTTTTTGCGGAGGTGGAGCTATGAGATTAACCGCGCAAGGCTCTCGATGGAATGGCCGGGGAAACCTCGAAGCGACGGTCACCCTGTTAGCTGAGGATGGAACACCACTATTTGAGGACTTAGTTGGCCTATCGAAACAAGCCGCCCGTCACCGCTTTGCCCAAGCAGTGTTGAAAAGATTTCCAGGGTTGAGGGGGAAGGATCTCGAGAGTCAATTGTTACAGCTTTTGTGGCAAGCCAAGGACCAGCAACAAGAAGCCGAGGAGGCGGCCAGAAAGGAAGCCCCGAGTCGTGTATCTCAGGCAGACAAGCTTGTAAAATTGATCGAGAAAAGCCGTGTGGAACTGTTCCACTCCTCCACACAGGTTGCCTATGCCAGAATGGCAATTGAAAATCATTTTGAAATCCACAGGTGCCGTAGTCAAGCTTTCAAGCAGTGGCTCAGTCGCCAACTTTACTTGTCGGAACAAAAAACACCTAACTCTGATGCGCTGAACTCGGCAATTATTACCATCGAGGGTATGGCTGTATTCGATGGGAAGACACATGGACTGCATAATCGGGTTGCCCTTCACGAAGGGGCTATTTTCTATGACCTCTCTGATACGGGATGGCGGGCAGTAAGGATAACCCCTGAAGGATGGCAGATAATCGATAATCCACCAATCTTGTTCTGCCGGTACCAACACCAGAAACCACAGGTCGAGCCTCAGCATGGTGGAGATCCTCGGCAACTGCTTAACTTCGCCAATTTGAAGGATAGTGCCCAGCAGCTTCTCTTCATGGTTTACGTAGCTGCCTCTTTCATCCCTGACATTCCTCATCCCATCATTCATTCTCATGGCGAACAAGGGTCGG
>QLUC01000181.1 GCA_018725275.1 Bacillota bacterium
ACCAAGGGCTGTCGCATACAGGCTAAAGCTTAAGACGTTAAGCGCAACGAGAGAATTAAGGCCGTCTGGCATAAAATGAGAGGCAAACCCGGCAAAAGAAGTGTAGGCAGTAAGAAACAGCAAGACACCGACAAACACTACGGTAAAGTGCCCTACCAGCAAATAGACCGACTTGCGCGGTACTTGCTGGTACATAGTGCCCAACAAGTGTCCGCCTTTGGCCAGCACCATATCTAGGAGCGTCCACGGCACAACGACGCATGACATCAGCCACCAGAGTGCAGTTATGGTCGGCGGACTAGCTGCGCCACTAGGCAAAACCAAGTGAGAAGCCATGCTCAACACTAGATAAATGAGCAACAGATGCAGCTTATTGGCAACGGCAAGCACAGCATGCTTCATTATTGTTCCCACAGAGCATTTCTCCCTTCGCCGCATCAAGTTATAGAAACTCCAGTTGCGGGGTGTAGTGTTCGAGCAAGTATCCATTAGCGTAGGTCAAGGCAATGCCACTGGTGGCAGAAATTACAGCCTGTAGAGGGTCAGGGAGACCAACAACACCGATAAACCCGATTAGGATTCCTCCTAGCAGACTATAGCAGACCAGTAAGGCGTAGTCCGCCGCGAAATTAAGCCCGGCGTGCCACTTTGGCAGTCTTTCCAGCACTCGCAAACCTTTGGGTAACGCCACAGCGCCGCGTAGCAGCGTACGCATAACGAGCGCGTTAATTAAAAGTGCTACCCCAAGGATATAAAATGTTGCCCGAAATGTAGCCCGTTGTGGGTTTAGCTCTGCCAGCTGTGGCAAGTCGGGGGGCAGTGCATGAAACATTAGCGCATTGAGTGCAATGTACGCCGCCAAGAGCGGTAGGGTCGCCAATAGCTTCGCAAACAGTGTCCTTCTATGCGGCAGCGGAACGTGCAGGGGTAGCGTGTTCGCGTCTGCCTCTGTTCCCGCTATCCTCAGTGTTACGTAGGGGATATATTTGATCATGAAGGCACTACCCAAGAACCCCCAAAGCAAGGTGCGAAACACCCCAACAGCAAGTTGTGCTGGTGCATTAAGTAGCGCATAGCTCATCCACGCGGCTACACCAACTACCACGAGAATCACGAGAAAACCCAAAAGTGCGTCGATGCGGTACGCACGGAACTCCCACTTAATGAGCTTTTTCATGGCGGAAAACCTCTAGGTAATACTCCCCAATCGATTTGCCGGTGTTTTGCCGAATCTCGTCGGCGGCAACCTCGCGAATTATTTCGCCGCGCCTGAGGAGCTTAACTTCGTCCAGCAATTTATCAACATAGTCAATGTGGTGGGTGGCGAGAACGATGGTGCTTTGTGAATCGAAAGTATCAAGGATAATGTCGATTATCTTCTCGCGCGTCACTGGGTCAACCCCGTCGAAAGCCTCATCCAGCAAGAAGAGACGAGCGCGGCGTGAGAGCACGACAGCGAGCTTAAGGCGCGCCATCATCCCCTTGGAGAGCGTCGTAATCAGCTTATTCTTTTCGAGCTCAAGCTCGCGCAGGAGGTGCTCGGCTTTTATGCGGTCAAAGTCGGCAAAAAAGTCGCTGAAAAACTCGACCGTATCGCCGACATGCATCCACTCCGGAAAATAATTGCCGTCCGGTAGGTAAGCCACCTGGGCCTTGGTCGCAAGCCCAGGCTTAACGCCGTCAATCAACACCTGCCCTCCGTAGAGCATAGTCAGGGCAGCACAAATTTTCATAAATGTTGTCTTACCACTGGCGTTAGGGCCAAGCAAGCCGTAGATTTTTCCGCGCTGAAAACGGCATGTCATGCCGTTAAGGGCTACTACCGCGCCGTAACGCTTGATGAGGTTCGACGCCGCCAGAATTTCACTCACAAAACTCACTCCTTTGCAGTTTTAGACATAAAGCATGATGTGCCTAAAGGTGGGCTAGGAATTGACGGAGATGTTCCTGAATCTCTGCCGCACTGAGCCCAAGGCGCGACATTTCGCTGACAAAACGAGAGGTGGTAGTCTCCGCCAACTCTTGTCTTAAGCGCTTAGCCAAATTAGCACTCGTACCGACAAAGGTGCCTAGCCCCTTCTGTTTGGCAAGTACACCTGCCTGCTCGAGCATGGCGTACACCCGCGCGATTGTATTGGGATTAACGCGCATGATGGCTGCCTGCTCTTTAATCGTTGGTAGTTGCATGCCCGGGGTTAGACTGCCGAGAGCCACTTGGGCTTTGACTTCGTTCATGATCTGCAAATAGATCGGCTCACGGTCATTGTAGCGCACGCGAAACACCTCCTTGTGACTAATGTGGGACACC
>QLUC01000182.1 GCA_018725275.1 Bacillota bacterium
GCTTGGCCTCCTGTTCGTCTTCTTCTTGATGTTTGTGTACCTTCCGGCGCATTCCCAGTATATCGCGGAAGGCAGGGTAATAGCGTTATCGTGGACAGTCTCGGCCCCGAGGGCGGGGGAAGTGGGTGTCAAGGGGTCTACGACTGCAACTGCTCTGGTAGGGGTGGCTCTCGATGGGGCCACCAATGTAGCCGGTACCAGACAGATGTTAATGGAGGGTGTTTTCCGGGTGCCGGTATTTCCCAGGGTAAGTCCAACTACAGGCTCGGATATTGTTGTAGGCGATTTGGTTTTTGCGGATTTTACTGATGTAAATACAGGGCGTGTCTTGGTGCTTTCCAAAGCTGGTGCCGGAGTAAGGGTGGGCCACGCTCTTGATGCCGCGCCCGCCTCAATCGGTACTCCCGCACTAATTAGAGTTTTGATCAAATAAGGGGTTTTAACATAATGTATGGAGTTGGGTTATGACGTTGAGAGCCATGATTCAAGCCGATGTTGCCAATGTTTTTTTGAACGTGAATGATTTTGCAGTAGGGGCTGTATACAATAGTACCGCCTCGGGCATTATAAATCGGGCAATCAGGGTAATTCTGGATTTCAACGCCAAACTCTCTCCGACAGAGTTCGGCAGCGCAGACACCGCTACCATTTATGTACGCGCTGCCGATATTCCCAATCCCGTTATTTATGACGTGATCACGATTGCGACGGTGCCATACATCGTACAAACACGTATCAACGGCGATGCAGATGGCATATGGGCACTATCGTGCATTACTGATAAGCGGCAATCGCCACAGGGGGCTTGAGGTGAGTTTCTTTTTCAGGGTACTTCATAGTGGTGATACTGAGCTTGAACAGCTTATCTCCCGGTGTTTCTCGGAGAATGTCCCCGTGGCACAGATCGCCAGACGCCAAACAGGCCCCGCTTTACGAGGTATCGTCCGGAGCAGTATTGCCAGAACAGGGTCAATGCTATTTAAGCGCGTTCGGCGCGCCTTCAGTCGAGCAAATCCGTATGGTCTGGCTCCGTTGGCGACGTATCCCGGTCAAGAGTACGACACATTTGGCGCGGTAATGGCCTCCCATATCACTAATCAAAGGCGTGGTCGAAGGGGCGAAAGACGTGCCGCGAAACCGGCTATTGGTGGGGGTTTCGCGAAGTTGATGCAATATCGCATTGATCCGGATGTCGCGAGGGGTACGACACCACCGATAGGTGAAGTTAATCTGACTGTGGGATTGATTCCTGAGCGCAGAGGTGGGCCGGAATGGGCGGACGCTTTTCGGCGCTGGCAGGAGGCTGGTGAACTAGGCTACGCGGGCGGGTCGCAAACGAGATTTCTTGCGGCTATCAGGATGCCAAAATCAAAAGGTCATGTACCGGTTCGGCCAGCGCGTCCAGTAATTTCCCGCATCGAGCAAGAAGAGAAGCCGATTAGCCTATTCGAACGCAATTTGGTCGAGCGGCTTCAAAGGCGTTTTGGAGGTTTTATATGAATAGCTACGACACCGCCGAGGCTCTAATCGCCGCTATTAGCGCGGATTCGGTCTTCATGGCCGCCGCTACCGCGCTTTTAGGGAGGGCGCCGGTTTTTTTCGTGGGTTTTGATTCTAAAAATCCACCCACTATGAGCAGTGTGCCCTTCGTGGTGGCGGTACCGAATAAAGATACTGTGGAAGACAATACACACCGCAAGCATGGCTTACTGCTTGCTTGTGTCTGTACGGATGATATCGTCGTTACGGCTTCCGGCATTACTCGGTATTCGGGGTATAGCCGGATATCCCGGTTGGCGCAATTGCTTGACACAGCCATGATGCGTCATTACCGCGAGACCCCTGATGGTCTCCGCTCCTTGCTGGCGTGGACGGATGTAACGATCGATGGCTACCATCCGGAATATCACGCCATGCGTGAATTGACGGTCGTCATGCCGTTTGTTGTACATCTTATTACGTTCCAATCTAATGGCGGTACGGCTGTTGCGGCTCAAGAAGTGTTCGATGCACGGAGAGTAACCGCACCGGTAGCTCCGACCAGGGCGGGTTTTGCATTTGCTGGGTGGCATACTGACCCGGGCTTGACGATCCTATATGATTTTGGCAGAGAGGTTACCGCCTCTTTTACGTTGTTTGCGCGATGGACTTAATTTTTAAGGAGGGCCGTCATGGCCAACTTTCCAACCATTCCCCTTTCGGGAAAAAATAGTAGAGTTTTAATATCCTCTTCAGACGGGGTTAGATTGACTTTGGAGCTTACAACACGGCAAGTATTGTTCACTTATCGTG
>QLUC01000183.1 GCA_018725275.1 Bacillota bacterium
GGCATGGCCAAGGCTTTTGTCGGCGATCAATTAGTTGCCTCGGGGCAACTCCTTTTTGCGTTAAAATAGACGTAGTAGGCGTGCGTCTAGCTACGTCGCTGGGAGCAATTTTTGAGGGGGGCAGGCTATGTCGCGCAAAATACTCATTGTAGATGACGAGGAGAACATTCGGTCAGGGCTTAGCTACGCTCTGAAACGCGAGTCCTACGAGGTCTATACCTCGGACAATGGGCTAGATGCCTTAACGCTGGCCCGCGAAGTCAACCCAGATGTCATCTTGCTCGACCGCATGTTGCCGGGGCTAGATGGCCTTGAGGTTTGCCGCCAGCTGCGGGCGCAGTCGGATGTGCCGATTATCATGGTCACGGCCAAGGACACCGAGATGGATACGGTCGTTGGTTTAGAAGTGGGTGCAGACGACTATATTACCAAGCCCTTTTCCTTGAACGTTCTCTTGGCCAGGATCAAGGCAGTCTTGCGTCGGAAAGATGTTCTGGCTGTGCCGGAGGGCTCGGGCGATGAGGGTCTTGGGTACGGCCCGTTTACCCTTTACCCCCAAAAGTACGTCGCCTACTGGGGCGAAAAAGATCTATTGCTGACCCCGAAGTTATTTGACATACTGCATCTGCTAATCCGCAACCCCGGCCGGGTTTTTTCCCGCGACGAGCTCCTCGAAAAGGTGTGGGGGATAGATTATGCCGGGGAGACGAGGACAGTAGATGTGCACATCACTTGGTTGCGTAAACGTATAGAAAAGGACCCGAGCGACCCCAAGGTCTTGCTCACAGTGCGGGGTGTCGGGTACAAGCTGGCTGAGCATCTTCATGCTTAAGAGTCTCAGGGCAAGGCTTTCCGTAACGGTGATGTTTTTCTTGGCCCTGTCTCTCGGGGTCTTGGGAGTGTGGCTGACAACGGAACTCCGCGCCCTTTTAGCACTTGTTGTCGGCTCGATTTTGGTTATTATTTACATCCAAGCCGTGCGAAAACCCTTGCGGCTGATGGCAGAGGTGGCCTTAGGCATTGCCAATGGCGACTTTCGTCGCCGGGCAGATGTGAGTGGCCCGACTGAAATCAGGCAGTTGGCAAGGGCTCTCAATAATATGGCGGACAATTTGGAGAGAGAGCTACATAGGGTACAAGTGACCGCCGAAAAATTACAGGCCGTCTTAGGGTCGCTGCGCGATGGGGTGCTCCTCATAGACAATAGAGAGAATATCGAACTGATCAACCCAAGAGCGGCGGAAATGCTCGGGTTTAACGTGGAAGTAGCCTTGGGCAAGCGGGATACATTGCTGCTACGCCACCCTGAGCTCAGTGAACTCCTGCGGCAAGCGCGGAGAGAAGGTAGCGCCTGTTATGGGCGCATTCTCTTAGGCGGACAGGCAGCACACCACATTCGTGCGGCGGTCCTGCCGCTAGAGTCAAAGAGAATGCTGATTGTCCTCCAAGACCTCACCGAGGTGTATACCGCCATAGATATTCGCCGCGATTTTGTGGCCAACGTCTCGCACGAGCTGCGCACCCCGCTCACTTCGCTCGGGCTGATGGTCGAAAACCTCTTGCGCGGTGCTTTAGACGAGCGCGACGTGGCCGAGGATTTCTTGCGGCGCATGGCGGGCGAAATTGAAAGGCTCACGGAGATGGTCATGGAACTGCTTAAGCTGGCACGGCTCACGGAGATGGTCATGGAACTGCTTAAGCTGGCACGACTGGAAAGTGGCCAAGAAAAGTTGCGTATGAGTGGTTTTCTTGCCGGGGAACTGGTGCAAGAAGCAGTCAGCACCATGCAGGGGTTGCTGGTGAGCAGGCGGCAAAAGGTCGTCCTGGAGGGGGAGAAAGGGGTGGTGTTCTCGGCTGATCGGGAAAAGCTCAAGCAAGTGTTCATCAACCTATTAGATAACGCCAGCAAATTTTCTCCTCCGGGTTCCACGATTACCATCGGCCTGCGCGAACACAGCCACGAGGTAGATTGCTCCGTGAAAGACCGCGGAGCGGGAGTGTTGCCCGAACACCTGCCTCGGGTCTATGAGCGCTTTTTCAAGAGTTCTCCTAGTCGCGGTGGGGGCACCGGCCTTGGGCTGGCCATAGTCAAACACATTATCGAAGCGCATGGCGGCTCCGTGTATGTGCGCAGTAAACTTGGCGAGGGGTCGACCTTTGGATTCACATTGCCTAAAAAAAGTGAAATGGGGTCAATTTAACGCAAGTTTTACATGCTTGCTATATTTTCTACGGGGAAATAGATTATAATGTTCTTGTGTAGGTGTACATAT
>QLUC01000184.1 GCA_018725275.1 Bacillota bacterium
TCTCATGGGATTAATGGAGGGATTTTACGGTAGCATAGGGGTTGACACCAATGGCATCGTCCGTGTGACCAGAAGGTTTTTTCCTGACGTCCCCAAGGAGTTACTGCGCGGGTTCCGAGAAGATCTAGATCGTCTTATCTCCCGTCCCGCGCCCACTGCTGACACGCGAGACCGAGACCGACGGCTAAACTTGCCCAAGGTCGGCATGCTGGCCCCGGAGTTCGTCTTACCTGATTTCGAGGGGAATCTCTTTTCGACAGCATCCCTCAGGGGTAATAGTCCGGCCGCCTACGTTTTCTGGGCGTCCCCGTATGCGCTCGCCTTGAGCACTCTCTATCGGCTCCGTGAGCTTGCCCCCGAGTTTCGCGCCAGGGGGGTCGAGTTTGTCTCTATCAATTTAATGGAGGACGTAGCATCAGCACGGCGGTGGCTCAGGTCCAATCCCCTGCCGTTCATTCATCTGCGTGATGAGTTTCTCTCGGTTACCGCTCGCTATGGGATTTGGGGAGTCCCTACTCTCGTGGTGGTTGACCGGGACGGTGTTGTCACCTTCTCTGGGGTCGGGAACGACATACACAACGCAGACCTTCGCTCGGTGCTGGAAGTGGTAGCCGGCCCATCCATCCCAGGCGGCTGGCGCTACGACCCCATCCATGCTCTCACACCCCTGCTGTCAGTCAGCGGTAACTTCGACGGGCTGAGGGTCTACAGCGACCCGCAACTAGGGGATACTAGGACAACAGGTCTCGCCAAGGGGCTCCGCAGGAGCCTAGACTCTCTCTACAATAAACTCGGGCTGGACCACACCATCTTCTCCATGGTCGACGCGGCCATAACCTTCTACGAAGATCCCCTCCGGTTCTTTCGCGAGTCGGGTGCTCCTTGCTGGGCCGCAGGCGTATGCGTGACCAGCTGGGGGGGAGGACGGCTCTCCTCAGTTCGGATGTATGTCCAGTGGGTCGTGGATGAGGAGACTACCCTTATCGTCGCGCGCGATGAGCTAATCCACGCCTTGCTCGCTATCCACGTGCGGCAGAAGGTGAACCTGCCACTCTGGTTCGATCAAGGCTGTTCCAGCGCCCTGTCGGGAAGGGGGCCGTTCGACTACTACGAAGTCAGCCGGGTTGCCGCCGGACCGAACCGCCCTAGCCCTGACGATCTCACGAGGATGTTTCGGGCGGCTCAACTGGCAGGAACCCCGAGCCGCGAGGCCTATGCGGTGTCGCACGCCGTAATTAGCTACATCATCCACGCCTACGGTATGACTGGCCTGGTGGCAATCCTGAATGCAATGGCCGGGGGAATCGAGTTCGAGGAGGCCATCGTGCAAGGGGTAGGCGTATCGTTCAGCCAGCTGTGGGAGGACTTCTGGCGCGATGTGCCTGCGGCGAAGGTTCGAGCTCGCCTAGCTCGGGCTGCGCTTGCGTCTGCCCCCATTTTTAGGGATGTCGTTGGGAATGAGTGGATAATCGGCTTTCCTCATCATGATTCCGCCTCTCTTGGCCGGTCTGCGGTTGAAAGTCTAGCCAATCGGGGTGCGGTCACCGCTTTCCCAGACGGCACATTCCGGCCCCAAGGTTCGCTGACCCGTGCAGAGTTCGCAAAGATCACCGCGATCGCATTAGCCATTCCCCAGGAGGCGACCCTAAACCTAGTTCATCCTAGCCGCCCGATCACCCGGGCTGAAGCGGTGGTCATGATTATCCGTGCTCTCGGTCTGACGCCGGTTGAGAACGCGATTGCTTATGATAGGGTGGTGTTCGCAGACCTGTCAGCCATTCCCGGCTGGGCCCTAGAATACGTGCGGGAGGCGGCGGTACAGGGCATTGTCGACTATGATGGGTGGCTCCGCTTTGACCCACAGCGACCGATTACCCGCATTGAGGCAGCCATCTGGATATACCTAGCCGGCGGAGTCAAGCGGAGCCTTATGGTGCGGGAACTACTGGACCCTGCTGGCAGAGTACATGAGTGGACAACCTCTGCCACCCCACCTCCAACTATCACCCCCAACGTAAACCCTATATCTCCATCACTAGGGGAGCTTCTGCTACTCTAAGCTGGGGGACCACTATATATTATTGGAAATAGGCAGCTGCCGGTGCCGACTTTGAGCGATATGCAGTTCTGAAGTTGTGCAAGCCGCACGCGATTTCCATGACTAGGTCAACAAACTTATCTTTGGTGTTACGAAATATGTCTTTGACAATACGACACCGTTTAATACCCG
>QLUC01000185.1 GCA_018725275.1 Bacillota bacterium
GGCGCAGACGCTGCCGGGGCAGGTGGTGCGCCTGGCCTTCATCAATGCGCTCGGCCAAGTGATCGAGTTGCCATATCTCTGAAATATTTGCCGTCAATGATTCGTTCGGCGTTACAGCGCTTGCCCCAACGGCTTGCAAACCGTTCGGGGCCGGCGACTTGCGGTCTGTCGCTTGCTCATCCAAATTTTTACGGGGTTCACGCATGCACGGATTTTCCTTTTCCACGCTGGCGGGCGCTGTGCTTGCCGTCGGTTTGCTCGGCAGCGGTGCGGCCGTCACCACAGTCGCTCACGCCGACCTGCCGCTCACGGTCGAAGCCCTCATCACCGACAAAGGCAAGGTCAAGCTCGGCCTTTCAGTGGCCTACGCCAACGCCGACCAGCAAGGCCTTGCCACCGCCGAGCCGACCATCGTTCAAACCGGCCCCACCTCGTTCGTCACCCTGCCCACGCTCATTGGCGAGCAGGCGGGGCAGCCGATGCAACTGGCGGCATTGTCGCAGCAGGAGATGAAGGAGACGGATGGGGCTGCTTTGCCGTTGGTGCCGTTGCTTGCGCCGCTACTGCTCCCAACCGCTGGGTGGGTGACGGGCGGCGCGGTAGCTGGAGCGGGGATACAGGCGGGTAGTGCGGTGTTCCATGGTACCCCCATACGTCAACTCGGAGTTCAACACGTTCGGACCGGTGCTGCGGCGGGGGCCACAGGCGCGTTCTTTGCCTCACTAATGGGGCGAGCCGCATTTGGGGCCCGTGACTTCACAAGACACATGGCGGGCGCTGCTGCTGGTAGTGGTGTCTGGGCGATTAGTGGTCAGCAGCGGGGGGCTCCTCACCCTCCTCAGGCTGCTCCTCGGGTTGCGGCTGCTCCTCTTCCTCAGACATTTTTTCCTCGGACATTTCGCCATCGTCATACTGGTCCTCTTCGCCTCCGATAACAAGCACTGATTTTTAGCGCTTGGGGCTTTGTTGCTTCTTTTTAGCAGCAAAGCCCTCAAAGCCCTTTAACCATCCCAAACTATCCCACTCGCATCATGTATGAGCCGACACTAATTGAGATGATAAGTAAGGCGGTGCTAGCTTTCATTTTCGTGTCGATTACAATAGAGTTCGGTGTCCGCTGGCACCGCTCAGGAAGAAACCACTGGTATATCTTTGCAAGCGGGCTAGCATGTGCTCCAGTGCCTTTTGTATGGGCAGAACTGGGTCTAATGAGAACAGTACAACCCGTCATGTATTTTGAGGGGATTGTATCCTTCTTCATCATCGGCTGCTTACACGCCCTTGTGGTCGGATTTCTTGCTAAGCGCGACGAGAAATACTTTAAGACCGACACGAAAGACCCGCGCAAGTAAATCCGGTTAAATGCACCCTACGCTCAAAGCAAACCATCCCACTCGCATCATGGATTATTTCATACTAACTTTCATTACCGTGCTGACTACAGCACATCTCGGTATCCGCTGGCACCACTCAGGAAGAAACCACTGGTATATCTTTGCAAGCGGGCTAGTATGGGCTGCAGGGTATTTGGCACGGGATGAACTGGGTCTTGAAACAATACACAACAGGGATGGGATAAATGAATATTTGTTTGTAATTGGAAACTTCATCTCCGGCTGCTTAGTCGCCATTCTATTCGGATTTATTGAGAAGTGCTACCCGAGAGACCCGCGCAAGTGAATCTGGTTAAATGCACCCTACGTTTCAGTTGATTCGGTTGTTTGTTTTTGGCATCTTGGGTTTTACGTGCTTTCAAGTCTTGGAAGGTGGCAAACACCTTCACGAATTCACTCAAGGGGCAAACCATGTTGGAAGGCATCATTACAAGCGGCATTACAGGCGGCATTGCTGGCGGCATTGCTGGCGCCATGCTCAGTTATGCGACTCAAAAAAAGTGGGGAGTTTGGAAAATATTTTTCTATTCTTTTTTTACCTTCACATTGCTCGGCGTAGTTGCTGTTCATTTCTTTTTTCCAACAGAAGATGGTTTTTTATACGACCTTTTACTTGCATTTGCAGTTGGCACATTTTATAGTTTAGCGCTAAGCTTTTACTACTACCTACGCTCAAAGTCCAAGTGCAACATGATCTCCTCCGCCATCTCTCTCTTCCTGCTGCGCGAACTCCCGTTTTCGCGCT
>QLUC01000186.1 GCA_018725275.1 Bacillota bacterium
CCCCCCCCGCCACGGAGCTCTACTGCAGTTTCCTCTTCGCGGGATTCGGCCATCTCCAGAACCTTGGAGTCGATATGTAATATCCGTTCAGGAACACATAGCTCATCGATGCGAATCTTCCTGTGTTCAAAGGCATATTTTACCCTTGCCGCAGTCTCGACTCGATTGGCGACGGTAATCATCACCGGAGGCGTTTCGTGTCTGGCTTTCTGCCACTTTCTGGCCGTCTCCAGCCAGTCTTTTCCCAGCAGATAGTACCCGTTGGTAACCAGATCAGGGAGCGGTTCCTGCTCTTCAGCTTTCCGGGTAATGTCATCCTTGACCTCCGGGTCGTTATAAATATGGTATAGTCGTGACCTATAATCCTTGCCCAATCTACCGTCATCACGTATTACCACGCGGGGCGTCTTGACCAGGCCGGATTCTATAGCGTCGTTCAGGCCGAAATCGCTGACTATCCAGGGGAATAACGCCTCCTCATAGACCTGTTTGCCGGAGGGGGCAAAGGGCGTGGCCGAGAAATCATAGCAGGCAAGAATGCCACGAGCTTCATGGATTCTGCCCAGGCCACCGATCCACTTGGTCGCTTCCTCTATATCCTCCTTTAGACTCCGCTGGTATGCGCCAGGCATGGTGTGCCTCATCATTGATCACCAGGATATTGTGGGCGTTAGCCATCTCCCCCAGCACCTCGCGGACATAAGCCTCGTTACTCTTTGCCCCTCGCTTGTCCACGTTTCTCTTCCGGGCAACTTGATCCTCGGTTTCCCAGTTAAGGGCGTGCCAGTTGCGAATCATGATCTTACCCTGGCGCAGTTTCTCGATAAGTCCCTGAGGGATGATATTGAATTCCTCATAGTAGTTTCCGAGGGCGGGCGGAATAAGCACCCCCAGGCGGCTCTTCACCGTAAGCCCGGGCGCGACGACGAAGATATGTTTGGAGAACCGAGTATCCTGCGGATAGGTGATCTTGTTCAATACCTGCCAGGCGATGAGCATCGCCATGACAATGGTCTTGCCCGAACCGGTAGCCATCTTGGAACAGAGACGATGAAATGGGCCGCCGTCCGAGAGCACTTCGATACCGACCTTCTCCGACTGGGGCGCTTCGGTGAGCCAGATGAGCGTCTCCATAGCTTCCAGTTGACAGAAAAAGAAACGCCGATATTCCCGCTCTTCGGGATTGTACCAGTGTTCCAGCAACCTCCTGGTGATGCCGGTAACACCGGCATAGGGATGGGTGGAATGCTCGCGCCAGGCCTTGATGCGAGGTCGAATCCGGTTGACCAGTGGTATTTCAATAAACCGTCCGGGGTCATCAAACGCCTTTGATCCTTCTGTGGCAACTATATATCCGGCGGGACGCCGACCGTCTTCACGGGAGAATAGGCGGGTCTCGCGATCATAGCTCCAGTATTGCTTCGGTTCTTCATAGGGGGAATTGATGATGAGCTTATCTATCGTTGTTTGTCCCATCATTCCACCTCTATAATCTTGAGACTCTCAATACCACGGTCATCCACTATCTTTACGACAACGCGGCGATTTTCCCCCGGCTCGAAGGGCAGGGAAACCGTTCCCCGATAGGCTTCGATCAGTTCCTCATCTATCTCGGCCTTGAGGTTGCGGGCCAGCCGAGACCAGCCCTCCTTTTCACCAGCCATGGGAAAGAAAACCTGCCCGGGAAACAGGCTCCTGCCGTCATAGTCAGTGTCCAGCAGCCACATGGCAATGTTGGCAGTGCCTCCAGACTCAATGGAGCCAGTCTTGGTGTTGTAATAATCAAAGCCAAGGACTTCTACTTGATATTTACCTTTGTACTTACCCTCGCTAATCCTTTCCATCCTCACATCGGGTTGACCGATGAGCCAGAAACTCTCGTTGCTGACTCGTTTCCTTTTGAGGTCTTCGGTCAGCAGGTCAGCGTTCATCTGTGCCTTAAGTAAAGTAACGCCAGGCCAATCTGTCTCGTCAATATCCTTGGCTGCCTCAGGGTCGAATTGGAAGGAGGCAAAGACAATAATCCTGGGCTTTGGAACCAGTGTTTGTGCCTCCTCTATGGCTCGCTCTACCTGCACCTTATCGAAGGCAATCA
>QLUC01000187.1 GCA_018725275.1 Bacillota bacterium
ACGGCCACAGTCAGCCCGGCGCGCAAGGCCCGCACCCTCAGCTTACGCGCCGCCTCGGCGCCGGCCGGGTCGGCGTCGGCGAAGATCATGAGGTGCTTGACGCCCGCCGGCCAGATGTAGGCAGCCAGGTTGCCCGCGCAGTAGGCGGCCACCGTGGGCTGGCCAGATGCCAGGTGCGCCGCCTGGGCGGTCTCGATTCCCTCGGCGATGCCGATAAGGCCATCCCTTGGTGCGTGCAGCGGAATGAACGCGCCGCCCAGTTGCCCGGCCGTGCTGGTCAGTTTCTTGACGGTGGGCACTGGGGCCTTGTTGCCATCTGCCGTTAAGTAGGTGCGATGTAGCGCTATCAGTTTGCCATCGGGGCTTACCAGCGGTGCAATCATCGCCGGGTATGTGCCACGGTATCCGCCGCCGCCGCCGTCCCAATAGGCCAGGCTGGGGTGCAGGCGCAGATGCATGGGCACTGGCCCCTCCAGGCCGCGCCTGCGCAGATACAGCGCCACCGGGTCGCCATCCGACACTGGCACGGTCTGTGCCCACACCTGCGCGTTGCGCTGCGCGTTGTCGGCCTTCTGCTGGCGCCGCTGGGCATCGCGCTGCGCCTGGGTTAGCCCTTGGTGCACCCGCCGGGTCATATCCTTGCGCTCGGCCGGCGTCATCCTGTGCGCAGTCTTGCTGTACCAGCTTTGAGTAAAGCCTGTACGCCAGCAGCCAAAAACCCCGGCGGGGATGCCGTCGAGGTGCAGCACGCACCAGCCGCTGTCATCACTGGCCTTGCCGTTGGTGCTGAAGCGGTGCAGGCGGCCCGGCTCGATCAGATCGGGTGCATGTCCCAGCGCGGCCATGATCGCCGCGCGAAAGGAGTCGACGACTTCGTTAATACTGACATTTTTTTTCATACCACACCAAAAAAGTGTGGCGCTGACCAAGATGCCCACTACAATGTTGAGGTCCTTCAAGACTCCCGCCATAGTGCGGCAACCCCCGGCCAAAGCGCCGGGGTTTTTATTTCTGCTTCTGCTCTTGCTGTTCAATCGTGGGAGTGGGAGGTGAGAAATCTGCCCAGGATGCCGGTAAAACACCTCGGCGCGCCAGGCTCATCTGCTCCCTGTACTCATGCAGTCTTGTTGCTGCAGTCTCGACACTACTTGCTGTGAAAAAAATCGTCCGCCGGTCCGTACACCACACCGGCGGGGCAGAGCGAACTAGCCCCAGGGCGGCCCGTTGCTTCCTGCGCGCCAGGCTGGCGACCGGGACACCTAGAGCCGCAGCGACCTGCTCAATCACCAACGGTTCCCTCTTTTCAGATGCATCCTCATCCTGGCTGCTCATGATGCACCCACAGCCACAGCGATCAGGGTCTTGATCTCCGACGCTCTCCAACCAACGCGCCCGGGCGAAATTCGTACCGGCTGCGGAAAACGTGTTCCCAGTCCTTTGTAAAGAGTGGTTTTCCCGATATTGAGGACCAGGCAGACCTGTTTTGCACTCAACAATGGGTCCACCTCCACGACCTGTAAAACAGCGGAAGCGGAGGATGCGGATGAAGGGGGATTTTTGCGTTTTGTAGACACAAACGACTCCAGGATCGGACGTGTGCACGACACGTCCACATGGAGCGCCTAACCGGTCATGGCACCAACCACTGATTGCAGTTGGCCCCGGGTGTCCTTATCTACCCGGCTGGTCACCAGTGATGACCAGCCGGCGGGCGGCCTAGTCGTTCTTTACAGAGTACTACCCCAGACGGCACATAAAGTCGGGGCCTCGACGCACATCAGCTTTGCTTGCAAATAATGTACACGATCTCAGCAGTCTGTCCAAGTTCATAGAAGCTCAGACAGGTTCACGTCCATGGGGTAAAAGTCGCGATTCACTCCCGTACAACCTCTCTTTACCCCACTTTTTACCCCACATGACGGGTGGATGTGGGTAAACTAAGCCGAACCAAGGCGAACAAAAAACCCCCGCTCTCATAGGAGAAACGGGGGGTTATTCAAATCACTTGGAGGGAAAATTGGTGGAGCTGGGGGGATTCGAACCCCCGTCCGCAAGCCTTCTTCGAGCAGTTCTACATGTGTAG
>QLUC01000188.1 GCA_018725275.1 Bacillota bacterium
AAGCACGCGCCTCAATCCGTGCGATACGGCCTTGGGCTGGCCGAGCATGACACCGAAGGCAGGGTAGTTACATTAGAGTACAACGATCTCTGGCTAGTCAATGTCTACACCCCGAACTCACAACCGGAACTAGCGAGGCTAGGCTACCGTATGGAGTGGGAGGACGCCTTCTTTGGCTATCTACAAGCGTTAAACAGCCACAAGCCGGTTGTCTTATGCGGCGATCTTAATGTCGCACACCAAGAAATAGACTTGAAGAACCCGGCCGCCAACCGCAGAAACGCCGGCTTTACCGACGAAGAGCGCGCGAAATTGTCCCGCTTGCTGGACGCGGGGTATACCGATACCTATCGTCATTTCTACCCGGGCCAGACCAACGCCTATACATGGTGGTCATACATGATGAAAGCGCGAGAGCGCAATACCGGCTGGCGCATAGACTATTTTGTCGTGGCTGACGCACTCGTCCACCGCATGGTGGATGCTGAGATTCACCCCCATGTCCATGGAAGTGACCACTGCCCGGTCGCCTTGATTTTGCGGCCTTAAGAAAGAAGCGTTGGGTACGGTTCCTTTTGCTTCGCAAATTGACATAACACTAGGCGCCTAGTGTTATGTCAATTTTGTTTCGTTTATGTTGACAGCGAGTGCGGGATGTGTTATATGTGTACTATATCAAGTAGTACACCGCAAATATCGGGGGTGATGAACAATGTTCCACATCGACCAACGCAGCTCTACTCCCATCTACCAACAGTTGATGCAAGGCGTAAAAGAAGCTCTGTTACGAGGTAAGTTGCGCTTTGGCGACAAAATGCCTTCTGTGCGTGAACTGGCAGGCCAGCTGGCGATAAACCCTAACACTATTCAAAAGGCTTATCAAGAGTTAGAGCGGCAGGGGGTCATTGAGTCTCTGCGCGGACGGGGCACCTTTGTCTGTCAGCACATTGAAGCTCATGCCGATTTAGCGCGGCAAGCAGAGGTTAACGGGGCGCTACGCAAAGCCTTAATCGAAGCGCACTACCTAGGGCTCGGGGCAGAGCAGATTATGGCCATGGTAAAAGAGCACTTGCACGACTTAAGTATAGGGGGGAATGAGTAATGCGCGTTGTTGTCAAAGAAGTTAGCAAGGATTTCGGCGGGCACAAGGCCCTAGGCGGAGTTTCCTTCGAGGTGCAGCCGGGCGCAGTCTTTGGCATAGTGGGCCCAAACGGCGCCGGAAAAACCACGCTTCTTAGGACTATTATGGGGTTGATAGAGCCGAGCTCTGGTGTTGTTGCGGTGGATGGGGCGAATCCACGCGATGGCCATGCCCTGCGCGCCACCATGGGCTATCTAGCCGATGCCCAGCCGTACTACCCAGATTTTACCGTCAGCGAAACTATACGCTTTTATCGCGATACGTACCGCACCTGGCAAAACTCGCGCTGCCAAGAACTCTGTGCAGGGTTTGGGCTGCCCATGGGGGCTAAGGTAAAGCGATTGTCGCGCGGTCAGCGAACGCAACTGGGAATTGTGCTTAATCTGTCGTATGCCCCCAAGCTCTTGCTCTTAGATGAGCCGACCGCTGGGTTAGACCCCGTGGTGCGCAGGCAGTTCCTGGCGCTACTGATGGATGAGGTGGCGCAAAATGGTACAACTGTGCTTATCTCCTCGCATCAGCTGGGGGACATAGAGCGGATTTGCGATTATGTGGGCATCCTCCACCAAGGAAAGTTGCTAGACGTGGCTAGGCTGGAAGACCTAAAGCGTCAAGTGTGCACGGTGCAGTCTGTGTTCGAGCAGTCTCCGCCGAGCGATTTCTGGCAGCAAAAGTGGATTATCAGCGTGAAGCAGCATGGACGCATCTACACCGTGGTCGCCCAAGGCGACAGGGAAGTGCTCGCTAGCTACTTCGCCCCCTTTAGGCCGCAAGCCTTAGAGTTTATCGATATGCCTTTAGAAGACATCTTTATCGCACGCATGGGAGGGGAAGGATATGCCTTTAAGCAAGTTTTGGCCGAATAGAACTCTTCTTTGGAAAGACTGGCGCCTAACTTTGCCGGTGTTTCTGATATGGAC
>QLUC01000189.1 GCA_018725275.1 Bacillota bacterium
GATACCAGAAATGGATTTCGGTTTAATCACCCAAGAATCCCCTGCCTTTAGGCATGGGGAGTGTCAAAGCTATAATCATGAGCTGGGCAAGCACCGGCCAGAGTCATGGCCCAATGTCGGCAGCTACCATGTCGGCGGGGGCATAGTGGCCTCGCTCCGCGATTTATCCACCTACGCTTCTCTTTTTGCCCAAGGTGGGGTGGTACAAGGGCGTAAGCTTATTTCCGATCATGCCATCCGTCGCCTGCGTCAGCCCGTGGTCGAGGCCATCTGGCCCAGCCATTACTGCTATGGGCTGCAAGCGACCTTCGGTCACAAAGGGTTAACTATGGTGTCTCATGGTGGTAGCCTGCCCGGGGTATCGTCTCATTTTGGCTTTGTACCGGAGAAGGGTATATCGGCGGTGGTGCTATGCAATGTGAACGGTGTGCCGGCCAAAACTATCTGGATGGCGGCAGTGCACAGTGCGCTAGGATTGCCCATTGAAAACGAGGAGGTGGTAAAGTCGGCCTATGTGGCGACGCGTAGCCATCTAGAGCGTTTCGTGGGAACATACGCCTCTTTAGAGAGCGGCGATTTGCACATCTATTTTGACCAAGACACCCTAATCTCCGAGCAGAGGGGAGTGGTGGTGCCCCTCCTGGCCAGGGATGACGCTCACCTAGTAGGCAGGCTGCACGGGCAGGAAGCGGTCTTGCGCTTCTTTTTTAGAGCAGACAATTCCGTATGGGCGGTGCTAGCCGGGTCAAGGATGCAGAGAAAAGTAGGGGCAGGGGAGCCGCACCCCCTGACTTAGTAGCTCAGCTTACAAAACGTAAAAATTGCCCCTCCGGCACATGGCCGGAGGGGCTTTGGTTTTGGTTGGGGTTGGCTAGACCTTGCGGAGGAAAAGGCCAAAATCCTTGTCTTCTTTGTTGATGTGGGTGCTAAGCCACTCCACCACGGCTTTGTTCACCATGATGACAAAGGGGAGAGTCGGACCATGGGTATTAAACTGTTTTTTAAGTTCGGCGACGTTTATCATAAACTCCGTATGAAGTCCTTTATGGTGAGAGTGCTTAGGGTAGTTGGCCCCTTTTTGTAATCTCTCCTCGGTTTTAAAATGTTCGACCACATAGGTTTCTAAGAAGGCGAGGATCTTGCCCACCGCTTCCTTGCCCTTACCCTGTCGGCAAGCTTCGAGCAATTCGTTGATACTCTCGATGAGTGCTTTATGTTGCGTATCGATCTCGTCGACGCCTACGGATAATGAACTGTCCCATTTTATAGCCATGCCTATCCCTCCATGCTTTAATCCGCTATCTCGGAATTGCTTATAATATACCATGTTAATTATTTGCCGACAACGGGCAGGACATCGTGACTCATACCCTATTGCTCAAAAGTACCCTTTACCAGTACCTGCCCCTCCCAGACCATTTTTTGTCCGCGGGCGAAGACGGAGCAGACTTGCAGATCTCGGTCTAACACCACTAGGTCGGCATCGGCACCGATGGCTACGGTTCCTTTCCTGCCAACTAACTCTAGCGTGTGGGCAACATTAGTCGTCACGGGCCTTAGCGCGTCCTCCAGTGGCCAACCGTGCACGAGAACAAGCTTGCGTACCGCGCCTAGCGTTGTCTGAAGTGAGGCGACAGCTAGCCCGACCAACACGCCATCTCGATTAAAGCGCGGCAGGCTGCCGTTTCCGTCCGAAGAAAAAGTGATGTTTTCCAAGGGGGTACCCATCTCTAGCATGTAGATGCAAGTTTCCGCCGTGCGCGACCCGGCCGTAAGGTCAACCCTGCCCCCCATCTTGGCAAAGCGGATGGCATCATTGACTAGCTCCGGCGTGCGGTCACAGTGGGTCGGGATGAAGTGGTGGATTGGTATTTCGGACATCTCAAGCATGGCAAAAAGGGGATTAAGGCCCTGTTTGCCGCTACCCACATGCAGATGGCACAGCCCGGGCTTCTTAGCGAGCATGCCGCCCACGCGAGCCATGGCGGCGAGCTTGAGCACGTCAGCCGGGGATGGGGCTGCCGAGCGATGATCGGAGATGGCTATTTCACCTACG
>QLUC01000019.1 GCA_018725275.1 Bacillota bacterium
AGTGCGACCCTCTACCGTAAATCTAACGCCCTGCACCCCGGGTAGTTCACTGAGGGTGTGAAGCACGGCCCCCAAAATGGCGGTCTCCGCCGTGGCACTGGCCCCATGGGCATAAATCTCCCGCGTGAAATCTACCTCGGCTATCCCTAGGCTATTCAGCCGCACCCCGCGCACCCTACAACAGGGCATCAAGAGGCCAACATGCCGTAAGCAAATAAGTTTCCTTACATCGATATGTGAGGCCCAAAGGACTTATGACATCTCTACCCGCAAGCCATCACTGCCCCTCGCGAACCGCACCTCTTTAGTCTCCCCGATGTCCGGCCACAGTCCACGCGCCACGCGGAGAAAATTATCCCCCGACCCAGAAACCAAGCAGGTAGTGTGCCCCTGACCGCGGTGAATTTCGGTAGAGTGGCTGGCCACTGCTGCGGCCGCCTGGTAAGCCGGGTCGACCACGGTCACCCCGGGCGGCAAGAGGGGAGTGAGCGTTTCGAGCAAGAAGGGATAATGAGTGCACCCCAGGACCAGGGTGTCTACAACCTGATCTAAGAGGGGCAGAAGACAGGCAGCTAGGGCTTGCTCGACTATTGGTCCGCAAAGTTCACCCTGCTCTACGAGCGGAGCCAGCTCGCCACAAGCCTGTGTGGACACCCTCGCTTCGGGTCGATAGGCCAGGATGCTTTTTTCGTAGGCTTGCGACCTTGTGGTCGCGAGCGTGGCCCATACCCCAATGGCACCGGTACGGGATACTTCTGCCGCCGCCCTCGCGCCAGGCTCGAGGACGCCAATGAGAGGCACCTTGTACCTTGCGCGCGCGAGAGGTAAGACCAAGGCCGACGATGTGTTGCAGGCCATGACAATAAGCCGGCAGCCCTCGGCCACAAGAAAGTCGCAAATGGCGAAGACAATTTCTCTTAGTTCGGCGCTACTCCTAGACCCGTAAGGCATGTGCAAAGTGTCGGCAAAATAGAGGCAGTCTTCACTGATTTTCAAGTCCCGCACTCTCCTGAGAACCGACAAACCGCCAACGCCCGAATCGAACAGTCCGATGGTCAAACAAGCCACCCCTTCGTTGTCAGTACAGTATCTTATGCTACCCACAAGGAGGTGGTCTCAATAAGCAAAAAACCTGCTCGCGCAGGTCAAGCCCTAACTTACCTCTTCTTGAGCCATCAATTCCGACAAATGAGTAAGCGCCACAATCATAGCCCTATTTTCCTCAGGCGAAACTTTCACCAGGACCTCTGCCAAGTAGCGCTTCCGCGCCGCCATGACTTCGGCTAACATTTGGTGACCGCGGTCGAGAACCCGCAAACGGATGACGCGCCGATCAAGGGCATCCCTTTCCCTCATCACCAGCCCATTGCGCTCCATGCGGTCGACTAGATCGGTGGCCGTACTGCAGGCGAGGTACATTTTTTCGCCTAACTCACCAATGGTCAGCACCCCGTTCTGGATGAGGATCAGCAAGGCGTCAAATTGGGGAGGAGTAATCTCAAAGTCTGATAATATCTCCCGCCCGCGTTTCTTAATTATCTGACCGACAGTGCGCAAAAGCCGCTCAACGTCCTCGACAATCTCTCTAGAAATCTGGCTAGTTACCACCTTGTCACCCCCTCTCGCCCTATATCTCACCATGTAGCTCGAACACGTGCAACTGTTCATTGGTGTGGCACGAGACAATTTTACCATAACGGAACAAGGCGTCAAGGCATTCGCTAAATGCACCTCGATCGCAAGGCAGCAACACCAATCCTATTGTGGAAGGACAATGTGGTTAATGGGAGTCCTACCGATAGGGGCACTTAAATCGATGTTGGCGCTCAGGGGGCCTAGCACCCGCCCATCGACTAAGAACTGCACCTTTTTAACCTGCGGGAACTCAAGCAAGGTCTGCACCAAGGCATCCACGACAATTTGCTCGTGAAAGGCTCCCCGCAGAAAGAGATTGACCACAGTCTTGTCTAGGTTGACTATGGCTACACCGTTTTCCACGCTGATACCTCGGAATTGAACTCCACGCGGCACCGGCGAGACAAGGCCGTCACTAGGCGGGAAGTTGAGCAAAGCTTGTAGTGCCATGGCCGGCTCGCGCCGCGGCACGGGCACCGTAATCGGCACGAGCAAATCTCTATCCGGCATTCTGGCGTAGAGCACCACATGGGGCTCCGCCAATTGCACAGAATTAATTGCGGATGGTCGCGCTAGCGGATGGCTCAAGTTAAACCCGCCGACCACGCCCTGTACGGGACGACCGGCAATCACCAAGCGCACAGCTTCAACATCAGCGAATGTCGTCAAGGTGAGGACCACTGCGCCAATGAAGGTGCGCTGCTCAGCCTGATTGCGCGATACCCAGGCTTGAAATGCCCCGGTCATCTCCACCTCTAAAGTGCTGCCTTGGTGAGAAACCCCGACAATGCGGGCCTCGGGACCTCCAGGCAGACGAAACCCCGGCGAAACAAACCCGCCATTTATAAGGAATACTGCTTGCTCGACCGGTGATGACCCGTCTAGTTTGCGGCTCACGCTCACCGGGACAAGGTGCGAGCTCGCCTGGTGCACGACAAATACACTGACAAAAGGCGCGTTCCCATCTGTGGTGTAGGAAGTAGCGACGGGTGCGGTAGGCGCATCTGTGCCCCGGCGGGCGACATTGAGGCAGCCGGTGGCCATAAAGAGCGCTAGGAGTACAACCACAAACATCTTCATCCACGCGCGCATCCTCACACCCCCCTGCTCTTAGTATACCGCTAAGGACAGGGGCATCTTGTTACAAACTCATTAAATCTTTGCGGTACTCGCTGGGCCTACCCAGCATATCCTCCACCACCCGGCGCACTTGTTGCGTTTTATCGGGGGGGGCAAAGACATAAAATCTTGCCAGTGCCGCATATTGACGGGCCAAGGCCGCAATGTCGCCGCTCTCCTCTAGCGACAGGGGCTCACTGCCGCGTTTAGTCAGCACAGTGACCTCTGCCTCTTTGAGTACCCCGCGTGGCCCTAGATAGATTCCTACCTCTGTCGGGTCAAGTCCCACCGCCTCGGCAATAACCCCTTCATAATAGAACCGTTGTTGCCATAGCAAAGCGAGCGCGTCATCGGCTACCTGAACGAAGGCGCGCTTATAAAGGCGCCGCCAACGTAGATTATCGGCTAAGGCCCAGAGGGCAGTATCGTGGCGCTCCGTTGCCCGACTGAGACATTGCGCCAAAAGCCCCTCGTCGGTGAGAGCCAAAAGTTCCCCTTCGGTAAAGCCCGCCCTCTCTACCATTTTGGCCAACATAGTTCCGGCGGCTAACTTGGCATGGTGATAGTAAAGCCTCTCTGTCAAGTAGTACCTTAGTCGCAAAAGATGGACCAACTCCGAGCGGGCATCGGGGCGGTCAAGGCCCTTATGCACTAAGCGGTACACCAAGCGTCCATCCCTAACAGAAAAATTATCCAAGACCCGGTCATCATAATCATGCACGAGGCCGGCAAAGTAGGCATCACGGCGCAGGTAGTCTAGGACGTCGGCATCGATAGTGCCTTTTATTATCTCGCTAAGATAAGATTCTGCCCTAGGCAAGGTTTCGAGTAAGATGTCCGCAACTTGGCCGTAAAGACCGGCACGAGAAAGAATAACCCCCACCTCGGTGTCACTTAAGACCCGTGCCAGGCGCTCCTTGGAATCGTGTTTCGCGAAAAGGGAAAACTCTTCTTCGAGGGTGTGCCCAAAAGGCATATGCCCCACATCATGCAGCAAAGCGGCACAACCTACCGCCAGCAGCTCGGTGGGGCAAGGGTTTCCGACCGCACCTTGGTACAGACGCCGCGCCATGTGGTAGGTGCCCAGACTATGGTCAAAGCGCGTATGCACACAACCGGGGTAGACATAGTGCGTCAGACCAAGCTGTTTAACACCCCGCAGGCGCTGCAGTGCCTGCGTATCTAGTAGCTCCTTCGCCACTTGGTCGATAACGATATCGCCATGGATAGGGTCCCGAACTCGCACCCGGCTCACTCCTCTTTTTTCCCTTGCCCGCCCCGGCAGGAATGTGCCGGGCAGTGTCGAAACATATAGGCAATCGAAATATACTTCAGGCAGGAGGGTTTTAGTTGAAGATTTTTATCAGTGTCGATATTGAGGGCATCTCTGGTGTGGTCAACAGCGACAGCACCGGACCGACCGGCAAGGACTATAGCGAAGCATGCCGACAGATGACGGCAGAAGTCAATGCGGCTATTCAGGGCGCACTAGCCGCCGGCGCCACCGAGATTATTGTCAACGACAGCCATGGCGGCATGAACAACCTCATCCCGAAAGACCTGCACCCCGCAGCTCTGGTCATCCTCGGCACACCCAAACCCCTCATGATGATGGAGGGCGTCGATAAGAGCTGTGCCGCCGCGATGTTCATCGGCTACCACTCCCGCATGCACGCCGCCGGTGTCCTCGCCCACACCATCAGCGGGGGCGTGGTGAGCAATGTATGGGTCAACGGTGTCCTCTGCGGCGAAATCGGCATCAACGCCGGCCTAGCGGGACATTTTGGTGTGCCGGTAATATTGGTGAGCGGCGACAGTGACGCAGCCGGCGAGGCTCAAGCGCTCATCAAGGGCACTGAGGTTGCCATCGTCAAAGAGGCGGTAACCCGCTACAGCGCGAGAAACCTGCACCCCGAAAAAGCCACCTCACTTATCAAGCAGCAGGCCGAACGGGCCGTGCATAGACTGTCTAGCATAGAGACGCTCACGTTCTCCGCCCCGGTCACCATGCGCTTAGAGCTGCTTAATTCCGGCATGGCCGATGCCGCGAGTTTTCTGCCGCACTCAAGGCGTCTTGACGGGCGCACCGTCGAGTACACGGCGGAAGACTATGTCACCGCTTTCCAAGGTCTGCGGGCCATGATAACCCTAGCCTCCAAGAACTAGTGCTTGCAGCATGGGCAGTCCTTCTGCACCTTTTCTAGACCCAAATCTTCCAGTTGCGCCGCAAAACGACCGCGAAAAGCGGCTAAGTACTGCTCGCGCAACTGCCCCTGCTCGCTTTGTTCCTCAGGGGATAGCCCGATTTCGCGTTTTTTCTTGGCCAAGGCATTGAGACGGGCAAGTTTTTCTTCACTGAGCATACGAACCCTCCTTAGGCACTGTAAGCGTCCCGACTGCAAAGTCCGAGCGTTAGACCTATCTTACAACTCTTACAACAAAAACGCTACCCAGCTCTTATTTTTTCAGCAGTAGCAAGGCACCGGCGGCGAGCAGGAGCACCCCGATGCCCTGCCGAGCTTCGGAATATTCACCGCCACCAACCCGTAGTCTTGCTCACACCTCCTTTCGCAATACATGCCGGCTATGCGCTTAGGGCCGCTGCATGTTATAATCCCGGCTTTGACGGCCCATTGCTAAGATATTTTCCACCTCGCCTAGACGAAGCCTTTTCTTGGTGAAGTCGATGGCGAGAGAGTTCCCAATCCGGGGGTCGGCGTGCCATGTCACGCCGCTACCTAGTATCTACCCTTTTCCACGAAAGCCTTCTTCGGAACCAGGAGACAATAACCTCGAGATCACTAGTAGCATCATGATGAAATTGGTGTTGTACTTATTACGAGCGACCTCTTTGAAATTAGCTACTGGGTCATCGTACTCTTTTTGCAGAACATCTAAGTAACCGAGGGATTTGATCGTCTTAGCTTTGGGTTTGTCGGTAGCCGGATCGCGATAACTCTTTTCAATAAAAAGCTAGACCCTCCCATTTTCCCTAAAGGACTTCGGGTTACTCACATCAATGAGTGGCTGTCAAACTAACGCCGCTATGCGCTTAGGGCCGCTGCATGTTATAATCTCTGGGGAGGTGGACAAGATGGGTGCAAAGTGTAAGAAGATTTTTAAAATAGGTAAGCAGTTGAAAATGGACAAGGTACAGCCCCAGGCAACAACCGGACAAAAAGGGAAAAGACCGACTAGGTAGTCGGTCTTTTTTCTATGTCCCTCGCGGGCCTCGAGTGCCTCAAGCACATAGCCCAAGCGCCACGAAAGCTTCCTAGTCCGTTCTCGCGCGGCGCGTGCCGAGCAGCCATTCCCTAATGGCCTCAAAATGAGCTGCCACTGCTTGGTCGAGAAACGATTCTTGCGCTAGGAGGCCAGCATTTTGGGGGTTCGAGAGAAAGGCGGTTTCGGTGAGGATGGCCGGGACGGTGGTGCGCTGCAACACGGCAAAGTTGGCCGTGAGCACCCCCCTATCGTTAAGACCCAGTGCCACTAAGCGGCGATGCACCCCAAGCCCCAAAGAAAAGCTACCATCGGTCACGCCGTGAAAAGTCTGCGTACCTGAAATTTGGGGGTTGGTGTGCGCATTGTTATGGATGCTCACCAAGAGGTCGGCGCCGGAACCGTTGGCGATAGCCACCCTCTCGGCGAGGGTGAGACCCACATCGGTAGTACGGGTCATGACTACTGTAGCACCCGCGGCCTCTAACTTGGCTCGCAGCTTGTGCGACATGGTTAGGTTTACATCGCTCTCCCGTAGCCCACTCGCCGCTATGGCTCCCGGGTCTCTGCCGCCGTGCCCGGGGTCGATGACCACAGTGAAACGAGACAGGCCCGCACCTAGATTAGGCGTTGGCGGAAGGGCATCTTCTTCCCCCGTGGCAAAAGAAAACACCAAGAGGCTACCCAGAATAAATCCTGATCCGGCCCTACCATTAACTTGGACCCAATCGCCGCTTAACCCCGTAATGGCAACAGTCTGGCCCCGCGGGTGAGCAGTGAGTACGGGGAAAGTGGTGCCTGGGCCACTGCGCTGATTGACCGACTCAGCACTGATGCGGGCCAAGGCCTGTCCATCGACCGGGGAGAGAAATTCGCGCGCGACAAAGCCGATTGCCCCGTTTTCTAATAGTACCCGCGCCCAAGTGTCCTCACTTAAGACGGCCACCGGCGTGCCGCGCGTGAGCCTGGCGATTACCGGAAATTGCGTGCCGGCCCCACTGCGCAAGTTGAGCAAGCTGACATTGACCCTCGCCAGGGGCACGCTGACATCTTGGTCAGGTTCTACGACCGGGGCGACAAAATCAGCGTGGACAAAACCTAGACCGCCCGCCGTGCGTACCTGGAGCCAACTGCCCATATGCCCGGTCACCGCAAGAAGTTGACCTTCGCGCACCGTGCCCAGCACCGGGTAGGAGGTAGCCGGCCCTTGGCGCACATTAAGAGAGGCCACACGGACAGACACGTTCCGCGGCTCGGCCACAAAGCTAGGCTCATCGGCTACGAACTGACCAAAAACCCAACCCGTCCTGCCAGTGGTCGTCATTACCTGTTTCCAGTCTCCCGACTCCGCGAGTACAACCAGCGGTGTGGCCAGAGGGAGAGTGGCCACCACCTGAAAAGCCTGTCCGGGTCCGCTACGCAAATTGAGCATAGCCGTACTGACTACCCCCGGGGTGGCAGCCCAGGCCGAAGATACAAGGGTCGCGATCATCAAGACAGCGAGTAAGGCGATTAGGCGCTTCATTTTATTCCTCCATTCTGTAACTGCAATTAAGGCGACTCCGGCGTCAGAGGGGCAAGTCGCCAAGTGAAGTTAGCAAAGCGGCGATAGAGATCCGTCAGTTCAAGGTGGATTTGATGGCGATTTTGAAAAGTGCCTATTTCCACAATGAAGGCCGGCCGCTTATAGGTGCCGATGAAGTAATCCTTAAGATGCGCCCCAATAGCCATGTCGAGGTCATCACTAACAGCAAAACCTAGTGCTCCAGCCACCCTGCGCGCCAGGGAACGGTCGCGCTCCAGATGTTCAGTCTGATTGTAATGCCAAAAAATCACGTTGCCGGAAGAGTGAAAATCGTAAAGAATGTCGGGCTTGTACTGGGCAATGGCCAACATAACCGCTTGCGTCTCCCGCTCGCTGGCTGGGGCCCTCCCCGGGTAAAACTCCGGCCCGGGTGTCCTTGGCAAGTGTCGGCTCATCGCGTCATAGCCATGGGGGAAGTTGCGGTTAATGTCCACCCCCCACGCATTGGCCTTCCAGTCCCTGATGTCTAACCCCCGAAAATCGCCCACCAAGGGTCGGCGCTCGCCTTGGGCAATGCGCATGCCGTCGGGATTCACCAGCGGCAAGAACACAAAGCGATAGTCGGTCAAGACCTGCACAGCTGCCGGCACCCCAGTCGCCTGCTGATAAAGCAAAGCCGCCAATTCTCGCATCACTAGGTAGCTCGTCACCCACTCCCAGCCATGCATGCCGGCGGTAATCATCACCGTCTGCGGTCCGCTCCCTAACACCACCGCATAGATTGGGCTGCCAAAGGTAGAGTTAGCCAGACGATCGACCTTGAGATGGGGGTAGGCCTCGGCCAGCTTCCCCAAGTGATCATAGAGCAAGCCTACGCTGTACACCCTATCTACCTTAATTTGCAGGTTGAGCGGGCGAGTGCTCACTCTTTCGCCTGGCACCACATCGACTACCGGCGCGTAAGACGTAGACTCACCCACGGGCATGACGGCCAAGAAAAAACACAGAAGTACTGCTACCGCACCACGCAACCCCATGCCTCCCTTCAACAAGCTACAGTCTTCTTTTCGACGCCGGAGCGTAAACTCCTGCCCGCCAGAAGCCCCCGCCAGCCTGTCCAATTTATGGCCCTTTCCGCGCCTCGCGCGTAATGTGGTAACGGAAGGGGGTGATTTTAATGATGCACACCCGACGGGCTAGGTTCTGCCGCCTCGTCCGCCACGGCATTTGCCACCAACGGTCCACTGTGCGCGGTTTCTTGGCACTAGCCAGCCTTGCACCTAATGCCGATGTGGCCACGCTCATGCGCTCTTTCGCCGCCGAAGCCCAAGTCTCGATAGATGCTTTGCTCGAGCAACGGCGTCTCCACTGCATGTTCGTCGTACCACCCGTCGTACCGTAGTCCAATAAACCCGCCTAGCTAGCACCAGAGCACCACATGGGGAGGAGCAGTCCTCCCCCTTAATTTGCTTCGCAGCTTCGGCCCATCTGGCCCGATAAAATTGTCGCGAGAGCTAAAGGTTATGACAAAATTATGTCGAAACAACGTACGTAGAAGCAATGTACCTCTACAACTCAACGATGACAGGCAGGTAGTGACATGCGCAGAATTCCGTTATACGCCCTACAGCCCGGCATGAAGGTAGCCCGCCCAGTGCATGGGCCGGAAGGCCAAGTTTTGTTGCAACGCAACATGATTCTAACTCGCCGTTACATCACTCAACTGAAATGCCTAGGACTGACCTTTTTGTACATAGATGATGGCTTGCTCGACAACCACGACGTAGCCGATGTCATCCGTGACGAAACCCGTTACGAAGCCGTCCAGCGAGTACGCGAACTAGTCGCTGCCGTAGAAACCCCAAACCCGGTCAGTCATGTCCTGCTCCGCACCCAGCAGGCAGCGAGGACGGTGCACGATATTGTCAGCGACCTGTTAGAGCAGCGCCATCTCATGGTCAACCTCGTTGACATTCGACTGGAGGATGACTACCTTTTTGGGCATTCCGTAAATGTATGCATTCTGTCACTCATCACCGGCATCACCTTAGGCCTAAAGAGAGAACAGTTGGCACAACTAGGGATTGGCGCCATTTTGCATGACGTGGGTAAGGGCTTAATACCCCACGACATACTTTACAAGACCGGCTCCTTGACGGCTGCGGAATTTGAGATCGTCAAGAAGCACACCACCAAGGGCTACGACCTCCTCCACACCATACCGGACGGGAGGGAGGTGGCGCTTGAGCATCACGAGCGCTACGACGGGCATGGCTATCCTAGCGGCAAAAAGGGCGAGGAAATCCACCTGCACGCGCAAATCGCCTCCATCTGCGATGTCTACGACGCCGTCACTTCAGCTAGAATCTACCGTGCCGCGCACCCGACCCACGAGGCTGTAGAGTTAATATCGGCCTCCGGCAACCATGCCTTTAGCCTCAACTTAGTTCATAAATTTCTGCAAAACATCGCCGCCTACCCCTCGGGGTCGATCGTCGAATTGTCTGACAAGCGTGTGGGCATCGTCATCGACACTCCCGCCGGATTTAGCAAGTACCCACGCGTGAAACTACTTTTCGACCAAGACAAACAGCTAATCAAAAAATACACTGTCATCAACACCTTCGAGCACACCACGCTCAACATCCGCAAGGTTTTGACCGAAGAAGAATTTGCCGCATTGCGTGGGGTCTCCATCTAACACCTCACACCTAACAAGGAGGGGCATTATGCGTCGCATTGACCTGCCCAACATTGTTCCCGGCATGGTTATAGGGCGAAGCCTCTACAACAGCCTTGGACAAACCCTGCTCAAAAGTGGCACCATGCTGTCCGCAAACTACATCCGTCGCTTAGAGATGCTCGGTATCCCCTGTCTCTACATACGCGAGCCGTCCCTCAACCTGCCGGAAGTGAAGGATGTCATCTCCGACGAAACGCGCGTCACCGCCATGGTGCGCGTGCGCGATATACTCGAGGACCCGAGCAAAGAAACCATCGCCCTTAGGACCGAAGGGGCTTTAAGCTCGGTCAAGGACATTGTGCGCGAGCTCCTTAGAAACAGCCATGCGGTCGTCAACCTGACTGATATCCGCTTAGACGATGACTACCTCTTTGCGCATTCGGTCAATGTCTGCGTCTTGGCCTTGCTCACCTGCATATCGCTCGGCTACACGCAAAACAAGCTCCACGAGGTGGGCCTCGGAGCTCTATTTCATGATGTCGGCAAGATAATGATTCCTAAACCCATTTTGAACAAACCAGGGAGCCTGAGCCCCGAAGAATATGCAATCATCAAGCGCCATGCCGACCATGGCTACCTGCTCCTCAAGGACATCCCCATCGCCAAAGATATCGCCTACCAACACCATGAGCGCGTCGATGGTACCGGCTACCCGCAGGCGCTCACAGGGGGCCACATCCTCGAAACAAGCCAGATAGTCGCGATGGCCGATGTTTTTGACGCCCTCACCGCCCATCGCCAGTACCGCGTGGGTTTCCCGGCGCACGAGGCTTACGAGTACTTGTCCGCCTCCGGCAACAAGGCCTTTGACATGCACCTGCTCCGTGTTTTCCTGAAGAATATCGCCGCCTACCCAAGCGGGCTGACCGTAGAACTAAGCGACGGCAGCAGGGCAATCGTCCTCGATACCGCACCGGGAGCACCGCTCTATCCCCGTGTGCGCCTGCTCAGTACGCAGTCCGACATTGAACTCAGCCACTCCACCCTGCACATCGTTAAAGTGCTCACGGGGAACGAGTCTGTCACCGACAATTAACGGTTCTCACACATGCCCTTAATGAGTGTCGCCCGCCGCTCGCGGTCACGCTTGAGACGCTCGGCCAGCACTATGGCCAAAGCTTCGGCGCGCGCGGCCTCAAAGTCTTCATTGATGATGATGTAGTCGTAGCTTCCCGCCTGCTGTAGTTGCTCATAGGCATTGCCCATACGCCGCTCGAGATTTACTTCTTGGCTGCGGCGAGTGATACGCCCGGCAATGACCTCTAACGAAGGCGGAGCAATAAAGATACTGACCAAGCGCTTCGTTGTCTTCTTATACTTGTACATGCCGTTAAAATCCAGCTCCATGAGCCTATCGGGTCCAACATTAGGATCAAACTGAGGCGAGCCGTAGTAGTGGTCGTGGTAGACCTGCTCGTACTCGGCGATTTCGTCGCGCTCGATTTTCTCCCTAAATTCTTCCGCAGTCACAAAATTATAGTCAAATCCGTTTTCCTCATTAGGTCGCGGCAGGCGCGTCGTAAATGTGGCAACTTTAACTATGTCCTTAAAAGCCGCGATAATCGCGCGCATAATCGTCCCCTTGCCCGACCCCGAAGGCCCAGTGACCACAAATAAGATAGGTTCCCTCATCTGTCTCCCCCTCTACCAGTTGACGGCATTATACCACCCCCTTCGTCCCCCTTCAACCCCCTGCTAGTTATGCCCGTTTGTCTAGCACAACTGTATGTGTTACGATGATGCAAATATCTAGAGTTAGAGGTGTTATTATGGTTAATGCACTCGATATCTTGCGCGAACGGGGTTTTATCAAGCAACTCACCCACGATGAGCCGCTTAAAGATTTGCTCGGGCGAAAGTCCGTGACTTGCTATGTCGGCCTCGACCCCACCGCGGACAGCCTGCATATCGGGCACACTGTACCCATCATGGCCTTGGCTCACCTGCAGCGCGCCGGGCATCGCCCCATAGTCATCCTCGGCGGAGGCACCGCCATGATCGGCGACCCTAGCGGCAAAACCGATATGCGCCCCATGCTCACCGCCCTGCAAATCGAGCACAATGTCCGCGGTATTGCGGCGCAGCTCGACAGATTTCTCACCGCGGACGAACCTCGTCCTACATATTTAAACAATAACGCCTGGCTCTCTGAACTGGCGTACATCCCCTTCCTGCGCGAGGTGGGAGTGCATTTTTCGGTCAACCGCATGCTCACCGCCGAGTGCTACAAAGGTCGCCTAGACGGCGGTTTGTCCTTTATCGAATTTAACTACATGCTGCTGCAGTCCTACGACTTTCTGCATCTGTACCGCAACTATGGTTGCCGCCTACAGATGGGCGGCGATGACCAGTGGTCAAACATCTTAGCCGGTGCCGACCTCATTCGCCGGGTCGAACGCGAGGAATGCTACGGCATCACCTACCCCCTCGTGACCACCGCCGGCGGAAAGAAAATGGGCAAGACCGAAGCTGGTGCGATTTGGCTTGATGCCGAGCGCACCACCGTGCATGACTTCTACCAATACTGGCGCAACACCCATGACGCCGATGTCGAAAGATTCTTGGCCATCTTCACCTTTTTGCCGATGTCTGAGGTCAGGCGCCTGGGGCAACTAGCGGGGCAGGACATCAACGAGGCCAAAAAAATACTCGCCTTTGAAACCACCAAGCTGGTCCACGGCGAGGACAAAGCTAAGAAAGCGGAACTTGCCGCCACCGCCCTCTTTGCGGGCGGAGAAGACAACACCGGAGTACCGACGGTCTATATCGCGCCCCACATCTTAGAAGAAGGGCGAAGTGTAGCCGACCTCTTGGTAGAGGCCAACATTATGTCGTCTAAGGGAGAGGTTAAAAGGCTCATCCAAGGTGGTGGGCTGTATATTAACTCGGCCCGCATTGATAATGCGGACCTCGTGGTTGACAAAAATTTCTTGACCGCAGGGCGCATCGAAGTGCGCCGTGGCAAGAAGAGCTTCACTTACATTAAGCCCAGCCATTAAGCCCAGCCAGCCAGTCATGCCGTCCTAGGGACAGGACTCAAAAGTCGTGGCGCAAAAACTCGATAAAGACCAAATCCTCACCCATAATGTTAATGATAAGTTCACGCTGGCGTAAAAAATGGTGTTTTTTGTAGAATGCGACGGCCCTTAGGTCGTCCTTTTCTACAAGTGCCCACCACTTGGTCCTGGGATAGGCCGCGAGTATCGCCGCCAAGAGCGCCTGCCCGACACCCTGCCGCTGCACTGTGGGCAGCACATACAGCCGACTCAATTCGAGCCCGCTGTGGTCAAGCATCGGCACCACCTGGATAAATCCCGTGAGGCTTTCATTGTGCTCAGCCACCCAAATGCCCCCGGGCTGCACCTCAAGCGCTTTGGCGAGGGCCTCGTAACTATAGAATTGGTCCAAAAAGTGGCTCCTCGTTTCGGGACGCATAATTTCTTTATAAGTATGCTCCCACGCCATGCGGGCCACCGCCTGAATGGCCGGTATATCTTCCTTGGTGCCGCGACGAATCATGTCCGTTCCCCCTACAAAGCAATTAAATCTAAATTCCTTATCATCATCATGATTCCTGCTCAGGGTGAAAATATTAGTTTTTAGGGTCGCAGATTGGAACTAGCGACGGGAAGAGGCGTATTACTTCGCAAGCCCAGAGAAAAGTTCGAGGAGGAATAATGATGCTCCGTTTCCAGGACATCTCCAAAGCCTACCAGAAGGGCAAGGTCAAGGCGGTCGACGGCCTCGACCTTGCTGTCAAGCCAGGTGAAATATTTGGCT
This sequence comes from Bacillota bacterium, assembly GCA_018725275.1. Lineage (GTDB taxonomy): Bacteria > Bacillota > UBA994 > UBA994 > UBA994 > BS524. The sequence continues at coordinate 14,025 of QLUC01000019.1, forward strand.
TCCTCGGCCCGAACGGCGCCGGCAAAACCACCTCTATCAAGATGGTGGTGGGGTTACTCCGCCAAGATGAGGGCAAGATCACGGTAAATGGCCATGACACCCATAGCGAGCCCTTGCGGGCCAAGGAGAGCATCGGCTTTGTGCCGGACAACCCCGACCTCTACGACAAGCTGACCGGCATGGAGTACATTAACTTTATCGCCGACGTCTACAAAGTGAGTAGCTTCGAGCGGCGCCAAAGGCTCGAGCGTCTGGTAAATATGTTTGAGATTAGCGGCGCCATGGGTGACCTCATCGGCAGTTTTTCGCATGGCATGAAGCAGAAACTCGCCTTGACCGCCGCATTAATCCACGAGCCCCCGCTCCTCATCTTAGATGAGCCGATGGTTGGGCTTGACCCCCGCTCCGCCCACCTTTTCAAGGAACTGATGAATGAGCACTGCCGTCAAGGCAGGACCGTCTTCTTTTCGACCCATATCCTTGATGTCGCCGAGCGGCTCTGCCATCGCGTGGGCATTATCAAGAAGGGCAAGCTTATTGCCTGTGGCACCCTCGATGAACTGCGCCATCAGGTCGGCCAAAAGGGCTCGCTCGAGAGCGTCTTTCTTGAGGTGACCGAGCAATGACCGCCCTAATTAGCCTGTTTCGCATCTCTTTACAGAGTTACTTTGGCCTCTCGGCCATGCGCATTAAGTATCTAAAAAAGAAACAGCAGCTCTGGGAGCCGTTCCTCGTGGTCTTTGGTGTTATCGCCGGCGGAGCAAGCTTTGGCAGCATGTTCTATTTATCGGCCTTGCAGATGGCGCGGGGCGCCGCGCTTTTGGGTCAGGCCGATGTCGTCCTCACCATGTACATCTTGGTGGCGCAGATGCTGGCCTTGATGTTCGGCTTGTTCGCCATGACCTCTATTTTCTACTTTTCTAACGACCTCGACATCCTCGTTCCTCTCCCCCTGCGCGCCTGGCATATATTGGCGACGAAATTTTCGCTGGTCAACATTACCGAGTACGCACCGGTCGCCATAGTTCTAGTCCCGACCTTACTGGCCTATCACCGCATCGTGGGCCTATCGCCAGTCGGTTGGGTGGGGGCTTTCGTCACCATGGTCTTTGTGCCCATCATCCCTCTGGCCCTGGCCGGCATCTTGGCCGTGACCGTCATGCGGGGCGTCAACCGTCGCCATCGCGACATACTCATGGTCGTGGCCAGCCTAGTGTTGCTGGTAGTAATTTTTTACTTGCAGTACCATTTCATAGCAGATTCGACGGGACAGGTTGAGGCAGAGGACATCATCAATAACCGCATAGATTTTGTCAACGTCGTCGGGGCTGCTTTTCCTCCCGCCGTCTGGGCCACGCGCGCTATCGCCGCCGAGGTTACCGGTGAGCGTTTGACCAATCTAGCCTACCTCTTCTTCACCGCAGCGCTGGCCATCGGTGCATTCTTGTTGGTCGGGCAGAAAGTTTTCTACGGCGGATTGGTGGGCGGAGCGGAGAAGGTGCGCCGCGGCATAGTCTACACCACGCGTGTCATCGAGCGGCAGGCGGTGCAAAGTTCGACCGCGAAAGCTTTGCTCCTTAGGGAGTTCAGACTTTTTGTGCGCATGCCCATCTGGCTCATGAACGGGTTTATCACCGTCATTCTCTTTCCCCTCATGGCCTTTTTCCCTGCCTTTTTTGGCGCTACCGGCGACATCAACAGTCTGACCGCTCTCGCCCGCCAGCACCCAGAAGGGCTTGCCATCGCCACACTTATTGCCGCTGGTGCCATCGCCATGATGACCAGCCTTAACACCCTGACCAGCACCTCCATCAGTCGCGAGGGCAAGCACCTCTGGATAATAAAGTCCCTCCCCGTCGACGCCAAGACGCAGGTGCGGGCCAAGCTTAGCTTCGCTCTCGCCGCAGCCCTACTGAGCAGCCTCCCGCTCATCGCGGTATATGCCGTGCTCATAAAACCGGGTGGGTTCCACCTGGTCATGGCTTTCGCTCTAGGCATTACCGCCGGCCTTACCCCCCAGGTGCTCGGGCTATGGTTTGACCTGTGGCGACCATTTTTAACCTGGAGCAACCCCCAGCATGCGGTCAAGAACAACCTGAACGCCGTAAGTCCCCTTATTATCATGGCGCCGCTTGGCTACCTGAGCTACCTCGGCTACATGGCACTCAGCGCCGGGGGCACCACTGTTCCTCTGCTGGTGCTCCTCGCCGCCCATGCCGCGCTGGCCCTCGCTGCCGTCATTGCCCTTCTGGCAAAAGCCGATCGTCTCTACGACAGACTAGAAGTGAAAGGTTAATGCCGGCAGCAGAACATGTCTTCACCTACACCGTCGGCGCCGAGGACAATCAGAAAAAGGTCAGCCAGGTCCTGACCACACGCCTCGGTATGTCGCGCCAGACTTTAATCAGACTGAAGCGGAGCGGTGTGGTCGAAAATAACGGCCTCCCCGTGTACCTAAAAGATCTCGTTCGGTCGGGGGATAGGTTGACTGTTGTCCTGCGCGAAGAAAGGCAACAAGATCTTCTGCCCGAGGAAGTCCATTTAGATATCACCTTTGAAGATGAGCACCTCATCGTCATTAACAAGCCCCCGGGCATGGTGGTCCACCCCACCAAGGGCTATATGGCGGGCACCTTGGCTAACGCCCTTGTGGCCCACTATGCAAAGACCGGACAAAGCCTCGTCGTCCGCCCCGTTCACCGCTTGGATCGCGACACCTCGGGGCTGGTCCTCTGGGCCAAGAACCCCCATGTGCAAGCCGTCCTCACTGCGGAGCATATCTCCGGTGAGTGGCAAAAGAGCTACTTGGCCATGGTTACCGGAGTGGTACGGGCCGATTGCGGCCGCATCGATGCGCCCATCATGCGGGTCGGTGGCGGCAGTCGCGCCCGGGTCGTATCCCCCGAGGGGCAGCAGGCGGTCACGCTCTGGGAGAAAATCGCCGTGCATGGCGACAACACCCTGCAAAAAGTCACCCTCATTACCGGCCGCACCCACCAAGTCAGGGTACACATGGCCCACATCGGACACCCATTAGTAGGGGATGAGGTCTATGGCACACCCTCTCCGCTAATCGCTAGGCAAGCCCTGCACGCCGCCTGGCAGTCGTTTAGGCACCCGGTTTCCGGCGAAAAAATATCCCTCTTCGTGCCTCCGCCCGCAGATTTTCAGGCCCTGCTATTTCCCACAAGCTAGGCGCATGTTATCCCGATATTGACAGCCCCTCGCAAAAAAATACGGCAATGTCCTTGTCAATACAGGGTCGGCGTGCCGTGTCACGCCGGTAGATGGGAGGGTGCCGCGGCCCGCACGGGACGTTGTAGCGCCGGCACAAAAACCGGCGACCTCGGCCATACTCCGTGGCGTAACCCTCTAACATAGGAGGTGTATAATGGACTGGATGAAGTGTCGTAGAACCACTACCCGCTTAGAGTGCTGGGACTACACCCAAGGGGCCTATTACTACATCACTATCTGCACCAAAGGCCAACACCCCCATTTTGGGACGATCAATGATGGACACATGCATCTATCCCTCATGGGAGAGCGCGCGCAGGTATACTTAAAGGCTATTCAGGACCACTTCTCCCACGTAGAAATTGATTATTTCGTCGTTATGCCTAATCACATTCACGCCATTCTGATCTTTGATAACAGCCCCGTCGGGAGAACAACTGCTGTACAAGGATTAAGTCCCGTTCCTAAACCCAAGGGGGGTTCCTTAGGCCATGTGTTGTCATGCTATAAGGCTGCGGTGACTAAGTGGTGTCGAGAGAACGGTTACAACGAATTTGCATGGCAGCCACGTTTTTACGACCACATCATTCGGAATGAGAAATCGCTGCACCTAATTAGGCGGTATATTGAAAACAACCCTCTCCAGTGGGAGTTGGAGCGGGAATCGCCCGAGAATATTGGGGACTTTATTTGATCGGTTACGGACCTCATGGTTACGACCGGGGGAGGGTCGGCGTGCCATGTCACGCCGCTACCTGGGAC
>QLUC01000190.1 GCA_018725275.1 Bacillota bacterium
ATGCACTCTGCCGCTAGGGCATGGTGCACAGAGAAAAATAGCAGAACCAGCATGCTGTCCTCCTTACAATGCCCCGTAAAAATTGATGTAGCGGAGAAAGAAACCAAAGAACGGCAAGAGCCGCGAACCCGAGAAGTATTCTACCAAGTCGCGAGGCAACAAAGTTGTGTTGATTAATGGCGCTAAGACGGCGGTCACCAACATGCCCACCAACACGCTTTGTATTATGCCCAGCACTACCACCATGGCCATGCTCTCTCTGCCCGTTCGCTCTGGCAGAGCCCAGGTTACCGCCTGACACGCGGTACAGAGGAGCCAGCGCATACCCACAAAAAGTGCCAGAAGACAGATCAAATTGACCAAGGCCTCCGCCACAATGAAGCTTGCACTGTGGAGCAAGGTGGCTACGGTGTGCACACTATCTCTCTCCCAAACCCCGATGATGGCTTGGGCGATGAATCGCGGCAAAGAACCCTCCTGCAACCACTGCCTTAGCCCACCGATAGTGAGTCCCGCTCCGGCTGGTAGCGCCATATGTACACTAAAGGAATCGGCGACAAGTCCCACCCAGGGCCACTTACTGACCTCCTCTGCTACTCTAGGCTGCAGAAGCATGGCCACAGCCAAGGCTACTGCATCACGACACATGGCAAAAACAGTGCGCCGCCACCCAGCGGAGATGGCGCGGTATATGTGCCAAAGTACCACTCCTAAGAGCAGGAGGTCAATATAGTTCACACTATTTCATTCTCCTCTCAGCTGTACCACTTGCCCGGTGCTACTTAAGACTAAAACATTCGTTCCCTCCGGCGTGATGGCGAGGTAGTCCTCCCCGAAAGTCTGGCTCGTACTAAACCGTACTTCGCCCTCCTGGCTATAGACAGCAATGCTTTGCGCCGTGCCTACCAGAACATAGCGGGATGTTCCGGCCGCGCTCACAAACAAGACTCGCTCGCGAATTCGTTCTCGCCATACCAAGTTATCGCCACCCCGGAGCAGCCCCACAATCGACTGTTGACGCCAATTGATGATCGACCTGCTATCGGCGCTAAAAAAGAGATCACCTTGTTCCCCCACGAACTGTAGCACCGTAAGCGCGCCGGGACTGTTGTAGGATGATATCTCCTGACCATCCTTGGCAAAAACGCGCAAACCATCTGCGGTGCCGACAACCACACTCTCCCCCTGATGGTGCACCAAGAGATGTCTTGGCTGCCCAGAAATTTCGGCCCCAAAGAGCGGCTCGCCATGGCGACCAAGTACGGTGAGTTTCGCCCCGACCCGAGATCCCAGCACCAGGTTGACCACCGCACTGATTCCGCCATCGGCGGATTGCTCTACTAGGAGAGGAAGTTCGTTATGCAGAGAGTGTCGCCATATTTGCTGCCCCTGGGAAGAATATTTCGCTACTTCGGTGCGAAGTGTCAGCGGTTCAGCGTTAGCAACTGTAAAGGTCACCAAGACTTCGCCTTGCCCGCTCACGGCAACCCCTTGCACTTCTCCCGGCACGTTGAGGGCTGAGACTAATCTATGTCGCGCATGATACACATAGACCCTAGACTGACCTAGACCAGCAATTACTAGGAAGTTCCCCTGCGTCCCCGTGACCACTTCGGCAAAACCGGCCACATCTGCCCACTGCTCATCACCGCGGGCGCTGAGAAAACGCACCAAATGTCGACCATCGGCGGGGATAGCATGGACGGCCCACATCCCAGAAGCGACTCCTTTAGCAAGCACCGGGCGGCCGTGCTCAGTCTGGTCCACCGTCGTGCTAACCATCCCACCCACAGATGATAACTCGCCCGCGCTCGGCCGAGCACCAATATGTGGACGGAAGATAAAGATGCTGCTTAACAATAAGAGGATAACGATAAAGGCTAACCAGAGGTGTGGACGGTCAGCACGAGTTTCTTCATAGTCTTCCCACATTTCTTCACCGCCCTCCAAGCCTGCACATACTTTGCCGAGTTTTGCCATATCCCTGCCGCACGCCGTTTTAGAGCGCATATCGAGCGCAGACCGGGCATA
>QLUC01000191.1 GCA_018725275.1 Bacillota bacterium
CGAATGGCAGCGGCTGGCTTGCACCGACGCGGGGTCGGGCGAGCGAAACCACCGGTTGGCGGCTATAGTTGGCCACCTGCTGCGCCGGGTCAACCCCTACGTGGCCCGGGAGCTCGCACTAGCGTGGAACCAGCGCCGCTGCAAACCGCCGCTCACCGAGGGCGAGGTTCTAACAGTCGTGGAGAGCATCGCAGGGGCTGAGCTGCGGCGCACAGTAGGTGGGAGGGCTTGAGCGTGGCAAACATAGAGGAGCTCGCAAAGGTAAGGGACAAAAGGCGGAGCAAGCGGTTACAGGACCTCAAAGGAAGTCAGGCTCTCCACAGAACAGACCTAGGTAACGCAGGGCGTTTCGCCGCACAACACGGGCAAGATGCTCGGTACTGCCACCCTTGGGGGAAGTGGCTCTTTTGGGACGGGGCCCGGTGGGCTATGGACGAGAGCGGCGAGGTATACCGACGAGCGAAAGAAGCCATCAAGCTCATCTACGACGAGGCATCTCAGGCGACAGTGGAGACCGATAGAGTGGCTCTCGCCAAGCACGCAATCGCCTCTGAGAGCGCGGCTCGGCTCAAGGCAATGGTGTTTTTAGCCGAGAGTGAAGCAGGCATCCCCGTACTGCCAAAAGACCTCGACGCCAACCCTTGGGCGCTGAATTGCGCGAACGGCACGGTGGATTTAAGGACTGGCCAACTCACGCCTCACCGGCAGGAGGATTTGATCACCAAGCTCGCCCCTGTGGAGTACTCCCCCACAGCAGAGTGCCCTCGGTGGGACTTATTTCTGCACGAGATCATGGGCGGCAGCCGGGCGCTGGTGGAATACCTCCAACGAGCGGTGGGGATGAGCTTGACCGGGGACACCTCCGAGCATGTTCTGCTCATTTTGCACGGCGGCGGTCGCAACGGGAAAGGCACCTTCTTAAATATTGTGCTTAAAATATTAGGCGACTACGCCTGTCAGGCGCCCCCCGATCTGCTGATGGCCTCCCGTGGCGATCGCCACCCCACCGAACTGGCCGATCTCCACGGCAGGCGGTTTGTGTCCACGTCAGAGACAGGCGAGGGGCGGCATTTGGCAGAGTCGCTTGTCAAACAGCTGACCGGCGGCGATAAAATCAAAGGGCGCAGAATGCGTGAGGACTTCTGGGAGTTTTGGCCGACGCACAAGTTGTGGCTGGCGACAAACCACAAACCGCAGGTGAAAGGGACCGACCTTGCCATCTGGTCGCGCTTGCACTTAGTGCCATTTAACGTGAGCTACCCTGACGGCGACCCTCGCCAAGACAAAAAACTGCCGGAAAAACTAGAGAAGGAAGTCCCGGGCATCCTGCGATGGGCAGTAGAGGGGTGCCTAGCATGGCAGCGGCAGGGATTGGGCACACCTCCGGAGGTCAAGGCGGCCACAGAGGCATATAGAGCGGAAATGGACATCTTCGGCCCTTTCTTTGCAGACTGCTGCCGAATGTCTCCTTCTGCAAGTATAGCAGCGGCCACGCTCTACGATGCCTATAAAGACTGGTGCACGGAGGAAGGTGCGACTGCCTTGTCGCAGAAGAAACTTGGGTCCGCGCTGGCCAAAAGAGGTTGTCAAAGAAGGCGAGCGAGCACAGGGAGATACTTATGGCAGGGGTTGGAGCTGGCATCTACGCCAGAAAGCTTAGAGTTTTTAGAGTGATTCCCGAACCATTGAGCTTCTCCGAACCATTGTGAACCTTAGTTCCGTATAACCAGTATTATTTAAAAACCTATATCTAGTATATAGGGAACAATGGTTCGCAATGGTTCGGAAGGTTCGGGAAAACCACAAGGAGGACGCGAGTATGGCCGAAATCAAAAAGGCGAAAGAGTCACTCGACCGGCAAGGTTGGTGTGCCATTCAGTCTCAAGTATTAGCGGGCGATATCTTTCTTTGGGTGGTCTCTGGCAAAAAGCTACCTCCCCGATGGCAGACCGCGATGCGGTATTCGACGGCGGAGCTTATGGCCTTAGCCGACCAGCCGCCGGAGGTCCTGAGACTGGTG
>QLUC01000192.1 GCA_018725275.1 Bacillota bacterium
CCCGGCTAGGGTGCGCAACAGTGTGCTCTTGCCTGCCCCGTTGCGGCCAATCACGCCGACAATCTTGCCTCGTGGCACCCGCAGGGTGACACCATCCAGCGCCGGATGCCAGTCGCGCACGCGCCGCCCCAGCAGCAACTGCCACCGTTTACCCGGCGGCAACAGCGGAAACTGGACGGCCGCATCCTCGCAGTACAGCGCCCATGGGGGTTCGGGAGCAGTCATTCCGCTATTCCCAGCAGTTCTTTGTAAATGGCATCAAACCGACGGCCCGCCGCCTCGGCGGAATGCCACTTCACCGCGAATTCGCGACTGCGCCGGCCAATGGCCTCACGCTTTCCCTTGTCAGCGATCAGATCCCGCAAGATGGCCTCCACCGTGTGGGGCGTAGCGCTGATCACGGGCAGCTCGTCCACATAGTCGGGAATCTCGGCCCGCATGGATTCCAGCCACTCGGGCCGCAGGTAACAAATGACCGGCTTGCCGAGCATCATGGCTTCTCGGGCATTGGCGCCGAACCAGCCATAGGTCAGCATGTCCAGAAAAATATCAGCCTGTGCCTGCAGAAATCGCACCTGCCTATTCGGTATGCCGGTGGGATGAATCAACTCAATTGGAATGCCCTCGGCACGCAGCTTCTCAAAAAGAGGTAAGTAAATGTGGGTGGACTTTATGTTCACGCCATCCTGCCGGGTACGTTCCGCTTGATTGCCGACAGCATGATAAAGGTGAATGACGGACTGACCATAAGTAGGCAAACGGAATGATGCCGGAATGTCGATATTAAGAGTCCAAAGATTCACATCCAAACAATAAAATTCAGGCACCTCGTGAACCCGTGGATCATCATTGTAATCCACACGATTTCCGCCCAGCAGACACTGATAATCGGTCACTTCATTACGAAATTTTCCCCAAGCTAGATTTTTTTCATCACTGCAAACAGACGGCTCATTCTGCCAACGACAGATCGAACAAACTGATTCCGGCCCCCAACGGCTGAATGCAGACTGAGAAACCCCATCAAGACACCCGTTATTGGAGTACACAATCTTTTTCCCCAAGGCCTTCAAAAAGCGTATTTCAAACCCTTCCTCACCCAGAACAGCCTTGACCGCCGCACGCATTGGCTCACCAAATTGAAGGCCACCCTTGTTGGCAAAATGAAATACATCGTACTTCGATATTGACCATATGTAGAAACGGACAAAACTTCCCAGATCTGCTTGCGATCTATAATCAATTCGGAAGTCTTCTCCGTGATAATATATCTGCGATCCAGGATTCAGATCCCAGTTCAGTAAATCAGCGACCCACCCCAACTCACGAAGATTTCTGGACAGATACCAACTGTTGTAGTAAGCCTGTCCCACGTAAATCACGGCCCTCCGTTTTTGATTCCCATAACCAAAAAACCGCATCAACGGCACACAGACACCGATCAATATCCATCGCACCAGAAGTTGCAATCGAGGAATCTTTTTTAAATAGTCAATGCAGACCCGCAATAGTCTCTTAAACATGCCGCCTCATCAAATGTACAACCCCATCAACACCAAGGTTCATCAGCGCATCCACAATCGAGAGCCCGGAGATAAATTCACGCTGACCATGCTGTGTATATATAGGGTGGGTAAAGGCTTGGTAGCGCAATGCCACTCCTGCAGAATCGAATGCTTTATCGTCTTGGTAGCCACCAGACCCGCCACCGCATAGATAGCAAACCCCTCCCACCTTGCGCGTGAGGTCAATCAGCAGTTCGCTGGCCTGCCCCTGCACGCCGAGTGACGAAGAAGTGACATAATGGTCATTCCGTAGGCCAATCCGGCCCGCAATCGCCCTGACGACCGCCATGTTGTAACGCGCTAGGTTAACTTCAGGCAGAAGGACAAGCGGCTCCAACCATTCCATGGTTTCCCGATAGTAAGTTGCCTTGCAATAGTTAGAAGACAGCGATTTTAGCAGTTTCGAACGCCAAGGTTGTTCGTCAGCCCACTG
>QLUC01000193.1 GCA_018725275.1 Bacillota bacterium
AATCAAAGTTGTGAGAGAAGAGGCTTCGGGATGCCCAAAAAGCAAGACCTACTGCAGACAACCATAATCCTTAGCGCGGTGTCTGTCCTAAGCAAACTCCTAGGCTTTGTGCGCGAGCAGGTCATCGCCTGGCGTTTTGGGGCGGGGGCCGCAGTCGACAGCTATGTCGCGGCCTTGCTCGTGCCCCAACTCCTAGCCGGCATAGTGGGCGGAGCCTTGAGCACAGCCTTTCTCCCCGTCTACAGTGAAGACAAGAGCGCGGAGGGTGGGCGAAGACTAGCCGTGACCACTTCCTTCGTCAATGCCTTGCTCGGCATAGCGGGCAGTGTTATTGCCTACGCCTTGGCCCCCGCCATTGTGCGGTTGCTGGTCGGCAATTTCCCTCCCGAGCAGCAGGTCCTCACCACAGAGCTTTTGCGCATCATGTCTTTTGGCACCCTGCTCATCAACATTTCTTTTTTTCTCACCATTTTGTTTAATAGCCACGGGGGTTTCTTGCTCCCCGCGTTAAATCCGGTTATTCAGAACATCGTTATCGTGGTGGGACTAATTGCCCTCGGCGCTCACGGTGTTTTAGGCCTGGCCTGGGCGACCATGCTCGGCATGGCCATCCCCTTACTGCTCTTGGTTTGCTGGGCACTATATAAAAATTACCCACTAATCGGCCGCCCGAACTTGCTTGACCCTAAATTCAAGCGCGTAATCTATCTCTCTCTGCCCATCTTTGTCGCGGGCATTTTTGGCCAGCTCTACATGGTGGTCGACCGCCGCCTGGCCTCGGGGCTTGACGCGGGCAGCATCGCCTCCCTAAGTTTTGCCAACCGCCTGGTGCAGCTGCCGGCAGGCATCTTTGTCATGGCGCTGGCCACCGCCCTCTACCCCACCTTGGCCAACCTCGCCGCCCTAGGCGACAAAAAGGGCTTTGCCAAGGTCACCATCTCGAGTCTGCGCAGCCTCGTGGTGCTGCTTGTGCCGGCTACGGTGGGGCTTTGGGTTTTGCGCTACCCCATAGTGCGCCTCGCCTTTGAGCGAGGTTCATTTGACGCCACCGACACCACTAAGACCGCCTTCGCCCTCGGCTTCTATGCCTTGGGGCTGCTCGGCCTCTCCGCCGGGCAGGTGCTATCGCGCGCCTTCTTCTCCCTGCATGACACCATTACCCCCGTTAAAATAGGCATCTTCACCGCCCTTTTGAATATCATTCTCGCCCTCGTCTTAGTCTACCCCCTAGCGCATGGCGGCCTGGCGCTGGCCAACTCTATCAGCGTCTCGCTCAGCGCCGTGCTCAACTTTATGGTGCTCCGCAAGAAGCTCGGTCCTGTCCCCATGGGCATGCTGCCGCTCATCATAAAGGTCGGAATCGTTTCTTTAGGCATGGGGGCGGTCAGTAGCTTGGTCTACCCCCTAGCCCTTTCCTTCGGCGAAATAATCGCTCTCGGCATGGCGGTCGGGGCGGGTCTGGCCGCATACAGCCTAGGGCTGCTCGTCCTCGGCGTGGAAGAAATGCGCTGGGCACTGCACAAGCTGGCGGCTCTGACCCCAAAAGCTAAGGGCCGGCCCCCCAGGCAGACATAGCCCAGGCACATAAAGTATGGGAGGTGTAGTATGGGCAGCAAGAAAAAATCTCACGAAGTATCGACCATCGTAGCTACCAAAGTAGCTGCCAAGGTAGCTACCAAGCGCGTGCCTTCAGCCCTCTCGCCGGCCTTTTTTTACGGCTCGCTGGTCATCTTGGTGGTAGGCCCCTTCCTGCATGGTTACTACTGGCCCGTGCAACATTTGGCGGTTTCGCTCTTGGTGCTTGCCGCGGGCTTGATCATGCTCTTGGCCCAGCACCGCGGCAAAGTACGCTCCCTCAGTTTGACCTTGCCGCAAGCGGCAGCCCTCGTCCTGCTATTTATTTACCTGCTTGGGCTCATCTTGCCGGTGTCGGCAATGTTTTCCTTGCAGG
>QLUC01000194.1 GCA_018725275.1 Bacillota bacterium
CTCTCTGGGGGTCGCGCTCAGCAATTTCAGGTGCGCCTTTCTTTATTTTCCTCGAGGTGTTACAATGATCGCAGTCAGTAAAGGAGGTGCGGTATATGCAGAAGAGAATGGATATTGTTTGCGAGCCTCGACTCCCCCAGCCTAACGCCAACCGCTACCATTCTTTAGGGGCCTGTTTTTAGAGCCTATGAAAGAATGAGCAGTGGGCTTAGGCCCACTGCTTTTTTATTTGTCCTTTCACCTATCAGCCAACCTTCTCCCGGTTCAGAAGAGTAGCTTATATCTTTGAGAAAAGGTGATAACTATACTAATCGGTAAAGTTTTGCGCGCCTCAGGCGTGCAGTACCATGTCTATAGTGGCGGTCAGCACTACATTTGCACTGTGCGCGGAAAATTACGCAAGGGCCTCGCCACAACTACCAACTTACTGTCCGTGGGTGACGATGTCTATATCACCCCCGTGTCCGCCGAGCAGGCGGTCATTGTCATGGCGGCCATTGCACCCGACTTTAAGAAAAGCCGGCTTGACCGCTACTGTGAGGCCAGTCTTCGCGGCAAGGTCAAACCCGTTATCTGCATTAACAAAATCGATCTCGCCGACGAAGAGTTTATACGCCGCGAAATGCAGATCTACGAAAAACTCGGGAATCCTGTACTTTACACCAGCGCTAGAACTAGGCAGGGAATTGACAACCTAGTAGACATTTTGCGTGGCAATGTGTCGGTTTTGGTTGGCTCAAGCGGCGTTGGCAAGTCTTCATTGATTAACGCTGTGCAGCCCGATCTCGCCTTAAAAACCAACGCCCTGCGCGAGAACTTCCTAAAAGGCAGGCACACCACCACTTCGGCGGAGTTAGTCACGCTAGACATTGGCGGCATGGTCCTAGACACGCCTGGGTTACGCGAATTCGCTCTGTGGCAGGATGGTTCAAGCGACGCGCAAGATGTCATGCTTTCTTTCCCTGAAATTGAACGGCTCTCCCATTATTGCAGATTCCGCAACTGCACCCATCAACATGAGCCTGGTTGCGCAGTGAAACAGGCGGTTGAGAGGGGCGAAATCGATCCCGCTCGCTATCGCAACCTTATTAAACTCCGTGGTGGGCACTAGTGTCTCATGGCGATTTCAATATAGAAAGAGCGAACAGACAAGCTCGGCCTTGACAAGGCGCTGCCTGTTGCGTATGCTCTCATTAGACGGATGTCTAATGAGAGCATACGTCAAAATAGAGGAGGGCAGGCCATGATTGATCCCAGCCGCATCAACACTTTGGTGCAGTTTTATGGTGCTCTGGCTGATGAGACACGGTTAAAACTGGTTGGCTTACTGGCGCTCAGGCCGACCTGTGGGCAGGATTTAGCCACCGAACTAGGAGTCAGTGCGCCGACGGTATCGCATCATATCAGCAAGTTAAAAGCCCTAGGGCTTGTTGTTTCAGTGCGTGAGGACAATGCCATCTACTACGCCTTGAACACCGCTAAATTGCAGCACCTTGCCAAAGAGATGTTCGCGGAAGATTCAAGGCCTGCTCCGCCCAAGGACGAGCGCCAGAAAGTCATCAGCAATTTCTTTGAAAGTGGTCGCCTGCGATGCCTTCCAGTTCAATACAAGAAAAAACTTTACGTCCTGCAGGAGCTCCTCAAGGCCTTTGTCCCCAAACGAGATTATCTCGAGACTGAAGTCAACGAAATCATCAAGATGAGCTTTGATGACTACTGCACTATTCGCCGCGAATTCGTCATGAACCGCTACATGGACCGCGACCGGGGTGTGTATCGGCTTAATCCCCCGGAATTATGGCTGAGTTGCTGACAGGTCACTATGCCGCCTTCGCTGCGTGTTTGGACAACGCACCAGTGGTGCGTTGCTACGATGACCCTCGCTCGCCCCGTCCCCTATCTTTGCGCCCCGGGTAGCGGCGTGACATGGCACGCCGAC
>QLUC01000195.1 GCA_018725275.1 Bacillota bacterium
CACAATCGATCACCCACAACCACTTCTGCCCTCTTCTTCCTCCTCCCAGTAGAAAGGCGTTACCGGTGAACGTGCTCTAGGGTCTAAGGGCTTGGGGCGGCCAGTCCCCCCCATTGACACGGAGTTCGACGCGAATCACGGTGTACCAGCTCCAAGGTGGCAGCCGCGACAATAGCCCATCTCCAACTAATATAAAATGAGAGGTCTTGTTGATGAAGAAAAGTCTGGTGAATAGCATGAACTTGCAGAGAAAACTGGGCGGTCTATTGCTCGCAACACTCGTGATAGGCGCAATGTTCACGCTGGGTGGGTGTCGACAGGCACCTTCCCGGCGAGTATTGGGTCTCGCGCAAATAGAAATTTCCGGCTATGGCGTAGTGGAAGTGCCGGAGGGAGTCGAGGTCATTCATCGCAATTGGGTTCATCCCGAGAACAGGATCGTCCTTACTTTTAACAAGGACCTAGATCCAAAACAAGATCTCGAGTTGTTGATGTTCATAACAGGGAGGACCGTGGTCGTGTACCCTTTTGAGTCTACGGCCGAACACAAGTATCTCTACTACCGCGTTCTGGGGAGGACGCTGACCATCAGCCATGTCGACAAAGAGAGGGGTGGTCTGCCGACCTTTTTCGTTACCCTAGTCTTGCCGACTGAATTGCGTGCCCTAGACGGGACCCTGCTCAACGAGGATACCTTTGTCTGGCTCTCTACTTCTCGGTCCTCTCCACAATCCTTGGTTATGATTAGGGATGTGGGGCAAGAAGACAAGTCCCTTATCCTGCCGGTGTGGGGACGTGAAGACGGGCGCAGGGTCGCCTATATGCTGGAAAGCAGCTTTCTTTACACCGCGCCTAGTAAAGAGGCCGAAACCCTGACTGAACTTGGTCTCGGAGAAAATGTGCGGGTGCTATCCATAAAGGGCGAATGGGCCGAGGTTATGGTCTACTATCCGAAATACCACTTCCATGAGCCGGCACTCGACCGTTTGGCGAGCGATTTTGACGTATGGACCTCAGACTTAGTGCGACGGGTTCGGGGCTACCTGCCACAAAGGTCGCTACAGGTCATCCCGCGCCCTCGCAAAGCGAGCTCAGCTTTTTCGGTTACTTATGGATACTGGGGACATGACGATGAAAGTCGAGTGATTGCCGTGGAACTTAATGGTCTCCCGCATGCAGTAGGGGCGGCACTCCTAGTTTCAGGAGGCATACTGACGCAAGAGCGGTTAGACTTTTTAGAGGTAGATGCCCTGTTGAACCTTGGCTGGCATACAGCCGGAAGGAGCTGGGGGTCATCCTACGGAAGGGCAGGGGTTGTCGGCTCCCTTTCGTTTCATGACCCCTACATCCATCACCCCTTCCATACATGGACACCAGCGCAATATAGCCGTTTCTTAGAGATACGTAAGGCCTACCTAGCTCGCCTTGAGAGTTATTGGGATGCCTACCTAGTGACGCCGGCCTACAGCGACTGGAAAGAACGCTTTCGCGATCTTTTTCGCAGAGAAGCAAGGATGCAAGACGTTTGGACGGCTTGGGGAGCGGAAGATAAGGACTTGCGCATAGAGACCTTCGCGCGCAAAGTGGCCGATGAATTTGGGGAAACGTCTGCAGAGAAAGACCGAATTTTCACCTTAATAACCCAACAATCCACCCTCAATGATAATGTAGGTTGGCTGGAGGTTTTGACCGCTTATGTGAGCCTATTGAGAGACAAAGATTTTGCTCTTCTGGTGCAGGAAAGAAAACAGGCATTGTTTTACGAGTGAACACATAACCCATTTTCCCTACGGGCAAGACAGAATGTTGCCTTCGCTGTGAACAATGCATACTTACTCTCGCTTCGGCGGGGGTGCGGCTCTTTCACTCGGAGGAGG
>QLUC01000196.1 GCA_018725275.1 Bacillota bacterium
ATATATAATCGGCGATTACCTCGTAGTTTGCCCTGCCGGGGAGCGTGGCAAAGATATTGGCCACCTTTATCGCCGCTCCGGCGATATGAGAGTTAGCGACGCAGGAGCCCACATTAAGGATACAGCCGGCGTCGAAAGCAGGGGGGTATTTCTCGTAGATCGTCTTCCCCTCCTCATCCTTTTTCATGGCGGCTGTCATAGCGGCACATCCGGAGAGACACACGATATATTTCCTCTTAGCAAACTCCTCCGCCATCTCGGCGACATCCCCTACGTCCGGATAGTTGGAGCAGCCCACAAAGGCGACAATCCCAGGGATCGTTCCCAGAACTATGGGGCTGCCTACCTTCCTTATCTCCACATCGTGGATGGGGCCGCGTCCGGAGCGGAGCTTGAAGGTCTCCCTGGTGGCCACGGATTGCATTATCTTGACGACAGGCAGATGACGGGGGCATTCCTGTTCACACTTCCCGCAGGTAAAGCACTTGTTGAAAAGCGTGGCTAGCCGGTCAAACCTTCCCCCGGCGACCTGTTGCATCCCTTCGTGGATGGGGAGGAGGTTAGGGCAAGCCTGACTGCACATGTAAGCTTTACATTTCTCACAGCCTTTGGCCAGCTCCTGTGCCTCGGCCTCATCGATGAATTCTTTCTTTCGCCGGGGGGCAATCTCGATGGCTACCCTGACGGCAACTTCGCCCGCCCTCTCGGGGTCCAGTATGAGAAACTGCTTCCCCTCATCGACCATCTCCCGGACTATCTCGTCGGCCTCCCTCTCAGTGGCATCCTCGAGCCCGTAGCATATCTTATCTGAGGCAGCGATCACGGCGGAGCCGGTCTCTCTGGCCTCCTCGGGGACGTTGACCAAAACGCATTGCTCATCGGTGATAATCACATCAGCGATGCCGCATCTCAAGAAGAAGAGCTGTCTGGAGAGAGGGCCGATCACCTTGGCTTTGTCCGAGTACCGGGTTACATCGAGGGCGGTGCAGCAGATGCCACAGACCTCAACATCGTTGTCGAGATTATTGGCTCGCAGATAGTCGACCGATGCATTTGCCGTAGCGGCATTGTGTCCGATATACAGGATCACCGGCTTGGTCCGGTCTATCCCTCCCCAACCGATGTCGACCAGGGGGGTGTCGGCAACGGAGGTGGGATAGCCAAAGCCCACAATTTGAGCAATATCGCAGGCCTCCATAACCAGGAGATCCAGCATTCCGGCATGCAGGTTCTTGACCTCAAAATCTAAGTAGCTTCCCTCCTGCCCGGTGTGTGTTGACGAAACCAGGTGAATAAGTCCTCGCTCACAATATTCCACCACCTTCCCCAAATCACCCAGCGTCTCCGGTTTAAGCCCCATGACTGTTCTGGCTATCGGCGCCTCGACATCGACCTGCATTCCCAGGTCAATCTTATAGTCCTCCCCATGCCTCTCGATCAAATAATCGACCAGGTGTCTGGCATGGGCGCCATGGGCGGCAAGCCCCATACAGCAAGCGACGAGCACCATCCTCGCCTGCTGCTGGGCTATATCGATCCCGCAGGCGCCCCTCCTCCCCGCCGTGAGGTCACACTTCCCGTAGGTGCAGAGGCAGCACAGGTCGCAAAACGGGGCATAGAACGGCTTATAGGTCTTGAGCAGTCTCATACTCCAGTTTCTAAGGTCAGGGATCCCCGGCAGGGGCGTGGGCCCTACCGGCTCCCACAGGTCTTCGGGCCGGATAATCTCGGGGATCTTTTCGGGTTTTACCGCTACTACCATCATGTTCCTCCTTATATTTTAGGGGATAGGGGTTAGGGGTTATCCCTTATCCCTTCTGGACTTATCAATCCCTTCAGCACCCTCAAGGT
>QLUC01000197.1 GCA_018725275.1 Bacillota bacterium
ACCACTAGTGCCGCCGCTACTGCTTAGGCAGGTGCTGGACACCTTGGTCGAAAACCCGGGTGCGGAGCCTGTTTGGTACTTTGTGGCCGCCATGAGTGGTTACGCCATCATTCGCATCGGGTTTATTTTGGCCGGTACGGCAATCGACGCCGTGCATCGTTACCATGTGAGCGCCCTCCTGCGCTACAATGTCATGCGAAGCGTCTTTAAGCGCCCGGGTAGTGCGGCCATCGAGGTGCCACCGGGCGAGGCTCTGGACAGTGTGCGCGATGACACCGAGCACCTTGAGGACACCGTTAGTTGGATTGCCGACTTCTTTGGCGAGTTGGTGTTTGGCATAGGGGCCATCATCATCATGCTGGGCATTAACGCCCGCGTTACCGCCATTGTCTTCCTGCCGCTACTAGTGATTGGGGTCATCTTCAACTTAGCTTCTTTGCGGTTAGAAAAATACCGCGCCGCGAGTCGTGATGCCGCCTCTGCTGTGACTGGGGTCATCGGCGAAACATTTACCGCAGTGCAAGCGGTGCAAATGGCTCAGGCCGAGGAACAGGTGGCCCGGCACCTCAAAAAGCTCAATCAGAGCCGCGCCTCTTATGCTTTGCGCGAGCGCAAGTACAACCACCTGCTAGATTTTTCGTCGCACTGCACTATCAGCATCGGCATCGCCGCCATCTTATTGGCTGCCGGTCACGAAATGCGTCTTGGTGGCTTCACCGTTGGGGATTTCGCGCTCTTTGTGGCCTACCTTGATTATGTCACCGGCATTGCGGAATTTTACGGCTACTTTGTGGCGTACATTCAGCAGGGTGTGGTGGCGGTCACCCGCCTGCAGAACTTGCTCGGTGGGTCAATTAAGGAGCTAACCGATGGCAAATATTGGTTTTCGCAAGCCCAGGAAAACAAAGTGGTGGCCAGGGAAAAATTAGAGCAGCTGTCGGTGCGCGATTTGACCTACCTGCACCCGCAGACCGGTACGGGCATCCACAACATTACCTTTGACATCGCGGCGTCTACCCTCGTCGTGATTACCGGGCGCATGGGGAGCGGCAAAACCACCCTCTTGCGCGCGCTGCTCGGCCAGCTTAAACCGGCGGCAGGGCAAGTCTACTGGAACGACAAATTGCTCGCGGACCCCGCCGCGACCTTACGGCCCCCCTTGGCGGCCTATGTGCGACAGACACCGTTGCTACTAAGTGGCACCATCGAAGAAAATCTTCTGCTAGGTTACACCATAGACAATTTGGCTATGGGGAAGGCGCTCAGGCTGGCCGTGCTTAATCAAGACCTAGAACGCTTTGACCAGGGGCTAAAGACCATGGTCGGGGTGCGCGGGGTTAAACTTTCCGGGGGTCAAGTGCAGCGCCTCGCCGCCGCTAGAGCCATGGTCCATAACCCCGAACTCTTAATCTTTGATGATTTGAGCTCGGCCCTAGACATCAAGACGGAAGAAGAGATGTGGCGGCAGTTATTCGCGGAGCGGCAGGGCACCTACTTGGTAGTCTCACACCGACCCCAAGTCTTGGTGGCGGCCGATAAGATAATAGTGCTTAAAAATGGTTCCATCATTGACCAGGGCACCTATCCTGAGCTTAAGGAACGGTGCGAGGAATTTCGTCAATTACTCAGTGCGCAGGAAAGCGACTAGATATAGCGGGTCTTTTTGCGGGTGGCGTTGTCAACTCATTTAAGAATCTTACCTAACTAGTCAAGCTAGTCAAGCTAGTCAAGAAGTTAGTGGTGGACAAGGCGTAGGTTGTGCATTCCTTCCCCCTAGGGGGGAGGAATGCGCCTTTGAACCAGAAGCTG
>QLUC01000198.1 GCA_018725275.1 Bacillota bacterium
TGGGGGCTCTTTCTTTTGGCCTCTCTAAAGTATTTGTCACCGCGTCCGATAATAAGGTGAAGATGCGCGAGCCTTCTCCAGTGAAAGGAGCTCTCATATGAACAACATCACGAATTTGCGGCAGACCATGCGCATGCCGGGGCTGGCGACTGGGCTTGACACCACCACCATGGTGCGCGACCTGATGCGTGCCGAAAATATGCGCGTGGAACGTCTCGAGCAAGACAAACAGATAATCGAGTGGCGGCAGGAAGGCTACCGTGCCGTGGTTGGTCGGTTGCAGAGCTTTCGCCGGACTTTCTTCGACCGCGCTAACCCCGAGCATTTTATGCTCAGCGCCGGTGCTACACGCGTTTTTTCGACCACTTCGAGCAACCCCCTCGCGGTAGATGCCACGGCCAATGCCGAGGCTAGGCCGGGGGTGCAGGTGGTTAATCGCGTTCTGGCGCTGGCCACAGCGCCAGAGATGGCGGGCGCAAATTTTGTTTCGCGTCCCCTCGAGGCTGTTTTACCCCCGGACGATCCGGTATTGCTCGCTGGTCGTACTCTCTCGCTCTCGGTAGACGGGGTGCGGCGCGATATTGCCTTTACGCGCAATTATTCGCGGACCACCGAATTGCCGCTCCTCACCGCCGACTTAAACGGCTCACTCGCGTCCGCCTTTGGCCCGGGGCGGGTGGTGGCCAGTGAACAAAACGGCACACTTACCTTTAGAATGCACAATGCCCTCGGCGCTCTTGTGGCCACAACATCGCACCTTGTGGTGCATGCGGGAGCGAGCGACGCTGCCCCTCTGCTGGGCTTAACGGTGGGTCAAACCAATCGCCTTAGTCTAAATGCAAGCCTGGCGCAGTTAAACTTAGCCAATGGGCCTAACCTGCCGCCGGAAGGGGCTCGTTTCACCATCAACAATGTGCAGTTTACGTTTGACGCTAATGCCACTCTGGCCCAAGTTATGCAAAGTGTCAACCAGAGCAGTGCAGGAGTGACTATGACCTACAACAGCGTGTCTGACAGTTTTACCCTGCGGGGCAGTCGCCTGGGGGCCGCCGAGCGGGTTACCTTGTCCGAGACTGCGGGCCAATTAATGGCGGGGTTGGGTTTTACCGCTAGCTCGGTGGCCGGAGGCGATTTAGTGGCCGAAATCAACGGCCTCACGGTGCGGCGGGGCTCCAATAACTTTGTGCTCGACGGAGTAGGCTTTGCTATGCAGGCCACTACTAATGCCCCTACCACCATAACGGTGCGAGCCAATGCCGACCAGGCGGTGGCTAATGTGGGCGAGTTTGTCACCCAGTACAACGAAGTGCTCGACCTGCTGAACCGCGAACTGCGTGCCGAGCGCCATGCCGAGTATCGCCCGCTTACCCCGTCCCAGCGGCAGGAGATGAGCGAAGAAGATGTTAAATTGTGGGAGGCCCGCGCCAAGAGTGGACTATTAAACAATAACCCCCTCCTGCATCGGTTGGTAGGCGAGATGCGGCGCGCCATGTCTGACCAGGTGGCGGGCGTAAATCTCTCTCTGGCCGATATTGGCATCGGCACCCGCAGTTTCTTTGAAAACGGACGCCTGCATTTCGATGAAGATCGATTTAGAAACGCCCTCGCCACTAATGGCGAACAGGTAGCACGGCTACTCAACCAGACCTCTGGCACCGCCTATACCCCCAATCTCACGGGCACCGAGCGCCAGACCAGGCGCGATACCTCGGGCACCATGGCGCGCCTAGCGGATGTGTTTGAGGACAACATCCGCACCACCCGCGACCAGCACAACCGCAAGGGATTTTTCCTTGAAAGGGCCGGCA